>NZ_KV793238.1:0-29286 GCF_001808405.1 Trueperella sp. HMSC08B05
CCGGCCGGCCCCCGCGGGGGCCGGCCGGCGAGGCATCTATCCGATCATCGCGATCGAACTCCACCCATGGCCCGCCTCCTTCGCTGGGCCCCAACCACTACCGGTGTTGTGGTAGCTGAAGAGCTTGCCATCGTTTCGGATGCCGACGAGGTCCAGGCGCCCATCACCGTCCGTGTCGCCGGGAACGGTCACGTGGGTGAAGGCATCCCACCCGTGACCGATGCGATCCGCGAGGCTGATGTAGCCATCGGAGGAGCCGGCGTAGAGGTAGAGGCCGCCGTCGCGTCCTGTCGCGATGACATCCGATACGCCGTCGCCGGTGAGATCTCCGGCTGACATGATAGAGCGCATGTCTCCCCACGAGTGGCCAATCTTCGTCCCTGAGTGCATACCCGAGGGGGTGAGCACGTAGCGGTACAGATCCCCGCTGGGAACGTGACGTGCCACGACGAACTCGCTTCGCGACGAACCGATCCTGCCGACGTAGGCGAGGTTGTCCAGGTTCGACCAGCCGTGGCCTGCCTGCTGCCCGCGGGTGAGAAAGCCATCGCCTTGCGAGTTGTAGAAGAAGGCACGCCCGTCGTCGAGAGTCACGAGCATGTCCGCGCGCCCGTCGCCGTTCATATCCGGGATCGGAGCCATGGAGGCGAAGTTCTGAGCGTCGCAGGACACGACACCCTTGCCAGCGAACTTGCCGTTTCCGAGGCTCGGGTAGAACCGGAGATGACCGTCGGCGTCGATCGCCCACAGGTCCGCGAAGCGATCGCCGCTTGCTTCGCCGAGTCGATCAGTGGCCTTCGCCGGGGTTGACGGCCTGTCGATCGTCTCGCACACCGGCTCGGCGGGCTCGTCCGGAACGATGGCCTTGTCGGGGAACTGGTGTGTCCACGTGGTCTGCGCCTGGGGATCAAGTGTGATGCCGTCCGCGAGTCCGTCCTTGAGCTGCGCGCTTATCTGCGCGACGTAGCCCGGCTCGACAGAGTGAGTTCCGGGGGAGAGGAGCGTCGATCCAAGAAGGTAGTCGACGTACTCCGACTCGGGAACGGTGATGGTCAGGTTCTCATCGTCCCAGGTCGGCTCGTCCGGGACGATCAACGTTTCGAAGGTGTGAACCCACGGGATGAACTTGCCGTCGTTGTCGTAGAAGGAGTCGCTGAAGTAGTAGCCGTCAGCGGGCTCGGCGGTCACGACGAGCGTCGAACCGGCTTGTCCTTCGTGGCTGCCCGGCGTCACGGGCGCGCCGTCGACGAGGTAGGTGACGCCCTCGGTGGCGGGGATGGTGTAGCTCAGGCCGTCGTAGGTCGGCTCCGCGGGCTCAACGAGGGTCTTCGGTGCGCCCGTGCCCCGAATGACCTGAAGCTCGCCGGCAGACATGACGGTTGCGTCTGTGACGCTCGGCTGAGCGTTGAGGCCTTGGAACCGGAGGTGCTTGGCCTTAACGCCGTCAAGCGAGACCAATTGGCTCTTGGTGGAGTCCTCGAAGGATCCCCTTGCGACCGGTTCGCCCCAACCTGCCGGGTCGGAGGGCATCTCGTTGGCCGCGTAGATCTCGTAGTCCTTGACGCGACCGTTGACCTGACCCTGCCTCGGGGTGTAGACGAAGCCGCACAGGTCTACCCCGTCCTCGCCAACTTGCAGGTCGATGTAGTGGGGGTAATCGGGGTGCGAGTTCTGCCACGCGGTGTGCCAGAAGGTGGCGGGGTTGCCGTCAACGGCTGCCTCCTTAGGCCCGTTGGGGGCTCGCTCGCCAGTCAGCTCCTCCGAGGATGCGCCCACCGCCGTCGGAGATGTTGGCAATCCGCAGACTGCCGAGATAGTGGCGCGGACGTTCGCGCTCTGCTCGCCGGCGGTGACGTTGAAGACGAACTCCGCTTCGCCTCGATACCAGTCAGGCTTGACCTTGAAGGTCACGTCCTTCGCTTCGCCGGCGCCGATGGTGTCGATGGTCTGAGCGCCGGGGGTGATGAGCCAGCCGTTCTTCACGGGAGGCTTCACGACGACGTTGGTGAGGTTGGCGTCCGTGCGGTTGGTGATCGTCACGGTCATGGTGGCCGCCCCGGCGTCGTCGGCGGAGGGGTAGGCGGTGAGGGGGTTGGCGGCGACGGTTGCGGTGAAGGTGCGCGTTGAGGGCTCGATCTTCCACACGTCGTCCGTCATGTCGCCGGGCAGCTGGACGATTTCGCCGGCAGCGGGCTTGGTGTCGTTCTTGGTCCCGTTGAACTCGACGAAATCGATGTGCTCCTCGGCGCCGGTGGCGACTGCCAGGCGTTGGAGGGTCACGGCGTTGACGATCTCGAAGGAACCGTCGCCAGTTGTGAGCAGCATCCACTTTTGCGGGTTGCGCTCGGCGTAGCCGCTGTTACCGGCCTGGTTGCCCGTGTAGATCTTGGACACGTCCACGCAGGGACGGGCCTCGGGGCGCGCGCCAACCTGGGTCACCGTGGAGAGGTGCTTGTAACCGGAGACAACCGACAGGCACTGGTTGGTCGCCATGTTCTTCAACTGGTAGTAGTGGTCCGGCGTGGAGGTCAGCGTCCATTCGTCTCCGTCCCCGAGCGAGGCGTTACCCGCGAGTTGGAGGGACTTGCCGGCCGGCTGAGAGATCGTGTAGATGCCGTCCTCAAGCGGCTTGCGGTTGATGTTCTCCCACATGGGCGAACGTTCGATCTTGTCGACGCGCTTCGCCTTGAAGTCCGCGTAGGTCGGGTTATCGGAGGGGTTTCCTCCGCTCCACGTGATCTGTGCGATGTAGCGCATCGCCTCGTAGACGTCGAGTTCGACCTCGTTTTCGGTTTGCTTGACGCCGTTGTCGGGCCAGATCGAGAGCTTGGCGCCGAGGATGTTGTCGGTCTTAGACACGACGCCGTCGCGGCCCTGGAAGATGTTGACGTCGAAGTTCGGGTCGTTGTACAAGAAGGCCGGACCGTTTGCCTGGATGGGGTAGGGGGTGGCCCTGGCGAAGTAGAGTTTGAGGTTCGCGTTGACCAGCCGGTAGCCGTCGTTAGCAAGCTCGTTGGCTGAGCGTCCAGATCCGAGCCAGTGCTCGACTACGATGTCCTTGTCGAGCGTGACGGCGTGGGTGGCGACGATTCCGTCGTTCCAGATGCGCAGCGTCTTGCCTTTGGCCTTGACATAGCTGTTGATGTCGTTGATGAAATAGGTGAAGGCGTCGGCGCCGGTAGCCTGACTATTGCCGGTGACCTCCCTGGCGTAGCGGGCCAGTTGTGGGTAGGTGGCGTAGCTTGCCCCCATGAGGTACTCGTCGGCGCCCATGTGCCAGTAGTTGGTGGAGAAGACGCCGTCGTACTCGTCGATGAGTGTCTTGTAGAACTCCACGGCTTGCGGGTTCGTGATATCGAGGCGATCGACGCTACCGTTGCCGGCTTGGTCCTTCAGTTGGAACTGGGGGAGGTTCTCCAGCCAGATGTTCATGTGGCCGGGGGAGTTGATCTCGGGGATCACGTCGATGCCGTAGGAGTCGGCCTTCTCAACAAATGCCTTCACGTCCTCGCGCGAGTAGTACGAGAACGTGTTCGCGGCCGGGTAGGCGTCCGACTTGAGTTTCATCTCCATGAGGATGGAGTTGAGCTTGAGGTCAGCCATCTCATTGAGGAAACGCTCGATCCACTCGGTGGAGAAGTTGATCTGGCAGGCGCACAGCGTGACGCCGCGCTCCTTGTAGGTGGGTGTGTCCGTCACCGATCCGGCGGGAAGGGTCAGACTCTGGCGGAGCATTTGGGACAGCGTGCGGGTTCCCCAGAATGCCCCGCGCGCTGTGGCGGCCGTGATCGTGACGCCCGCTGGTTGGATGGAAAGGGTGTAGCCCTCCTCGCCGAGGCTTTCCTTGTGGGTGTCGTCGATGACGATCTCGATCCCTGTCCCGTTAGTTGCTCCCGTGACGGAGTCGCCGTTGGTGTAGGCATTGAGTTCGTCGACGAGAAGCTGGGCGCTGCTGGCGAAGGTGTCGGGGCGAACGACTGTCACGTCCTGCGTGGCAGTCCAGGTGCCCTCGGAACGTGCGAACTGTCCGGTCAGGGAGGGGATGGTGGCCGGGATGGGCATGCCCTCGTAGCTGAAGTCGTAGCTAACGGACTGGTCGCCGAAGAACGTGTAGCCATCTCGAGGGGTGGCGGTTACGGTGGTGGCGCCGTTGTTGAGGGTGACGTCGCCCGTGACGATCGCGCCGTTGATCTTGTAGTCGACCCCGGCGATGGTCGGCACAGTGATGCTCGCACCGTTCTCGCTCTGGATAGGCGCGGTGGGGGTCACGATGGTGGCGCCGGCCTCGGTGTGGCAGGATCCGATGAGGCGAATGTCGCCCACGGACGTCAGGTTCTGGCTGTTGACGAGCGCGGAGAGCGCCTTCAGGGTGACGAACTTGCCGGTTGCGGGCCCCTCAAAGCGGACGACCTGCGCTGAGTCGGTGTTCTCGAAGGTGCCGCTAGCGACCCGGGTGGTGTCGGTGAAGCCGACGCCATCCTCGATGGGGCTATCCGAGACATGGATCTCGTAGTTGCCGACGATGCCGTTGTGTTTACCGGTTCCACTGCTGCCCTGCCGCTGGGTGTACTCGATGCCCGTGAAAGAACAGTCGGCGATCTGCGCACCTGGGAATGTGCCCACGGAGATCCAGTGGGGGCCGGGGGTCTCGGTATTGCCCACCGACCAGTTGGTGTGCCAGTAGGTGGTCGCAACCCCGTCAATCGCCTTAGCGGCGGGACCGTTGCCGTTGGGCTCCTGAGTTTCCTCCGAATCCGCATACCCGACGTACAACTGGTCGGGGCCGCCGATGAAGGTGTCGGTTGTGTCGGCGGTTGCGGGTGGGGCAGTGAGGGTACCGAAACCGCCTCCCGCCACGACGACGAGTGCAGCCGACACTGCGGCAATAGCTCGCCTAGACCATGATCTGCTTGTGCCTATCACATGTGCTCCTTTGCTCGATGTGGTTGGTTGGTCTTAACGATAATGGTTGGTCGTCGACAGTGACGACGGTCCGCCGTGGCCAGTTACGTCTGTGCCCCTGTGCAACATCGAAGTGACATAGGGGCACAGACGTGAGCGGCCGGCGTGATCGCCAGGCTAAACCTCATGGGATGTGCTTCGAGACCTATCGCTCCTCGAAGCCATGGTCGAGGAGCCAGGCCAAGGTCTGCTCCTTGTGCTTGAACACTGCCGTGTTATCGAGGATGCGCTCGCAGATGCTGCCTAGCTCGTCGCGGATGGCGGCGTCGATTGCGGCGCGGTCGGTGGAACCGGACAGGGCCTCCTTCGTCTCGTCGAACAGAAGGCGGAACGGTTCGAGGTCGGCTGGGAGGTCGGCGCCGGATTCGATCGCGTCCGCGATCAGCGCCAGCTCCGAGTCGAGGCGGCCGGGCAGGATGAACAAGCCCTGGGCCTCGATGAGGCCGATGGATTCCTGCTTGACCGCATGGAATTCGGGGTGGGCGTGAAACACACCCGCCGGGAACTCCTCGGTCGTAACATTCGACCGCAAGATGAGGGACATTTCGTATCCGCGTTCGGTGCGAATCACCGTGGGGGAGGTGGCGGAATGAACGCCCTCATCATCGCGGGCGATTATTCCTAGCTCCGGATTGGAGTAGGACACCCATGCGTCGTGGATCTTCTCGCAGACGGCTACCACGGTCTCCGCGTCCGGGCTGACCACCCGAATGGCGGTGTTGTGCCAGTCGAGGATCTCCACCCCGGCATCCGGATGGTCCGGGTCTTGGACTTCCTTCCACGTCTTCGCGGTGTGCATCGGCAGGAGCTCCCCGCCGCCCTGGTAGTGGTCGTGGCCGAGCACCGAGCCGCCGATCCGGGGCAGTGCCGCGTTGCAGCCGATGAACAGCGAGGGGTACTGGTCGACGAAGGAGATGAGCTGACGGAAGGCGTCGGCGTCCACGTGCATCGGGGTGTGAAGGGTGTTGACCGCGATGCCGTGCTCGTCGAGGTAGCCGTAGGGGGAGAACTGCCAGAACCAGTCCTCCGCGCCCATCTTCAGTGGCACCGTGCGGAGCGTGAACTTGGCCCGGCCCGCGAAGCCCTCGTTCTCGTGGCAGATCGAGCAGCGTGGGTAGCCGCCGGCCACCGCGTTTCCCGCCGCCGCTTTCTTCGGGTCTTTGAACTCGGGCTTGGCCTTGTTGATCGTGACGATCAGGCCGCGGGTTTCGAAGCGCGGGTTGCGGTCAAGCACCGCCCGGCGCACGTAGTTCGAGCGGATCGAGTACTCGTAGAGCCACGCCATCGCGGCGTCCCCGCCTTCGGCGTCGCGCACTTGCGCGAAGCGCTCCTGTAGCTGGGAGGGGATGAGTGTGAGGTAGCCCATCGCCTGGTCGCAGACGGCGTCGGCCTGGTAGTCCTCGATGAGACCCTCGGCGGCCAGCGCCCCCGCGAACTCGGCCAGCAACGCGTCGGGCCGCACGTGCTCGGCCCCGCGCGCCCCGGTCGGCTCGTAGGAGTTGAGCCCGAACATGCCAAAGATCTGGTTGCGCGCCCAGTCCTCGTTGGCCGCCCCGAGCTCGAGGTGGGCCCGGGCGTAGTCGACTAGGGCGTCGATCGCTTCATACACGCGGCGCAGAGTCATTGTTCTTCCTCGCTTTCTAGCGCGCGGCGCACGATCGCATTCATTTCATCCATCTTCTTTTCGATGTCGGCTACCAGCGCCAGTTGGGTGCGGGCCCGCTCCAGGTTGTGAGTGGGGTGCTTCGTTGCGAAGTACACGTCGCCTTCAAGGTAGTCGGTGAGGAATCGCATGCCGCATTCAAGGGTGAGGAGCTTGACGGAGAAGGCTAGCAGCTCGGATTCTTTCTCCGTGATCGCGTCGCCCAGGGTGCTGACGAATCCGCGGCAGTACGCCTCGAATAGCTCGAGGTTGATCCCCATGTTGGCCGGCTCGGGGTCGTCCTCGTCCGTGGTGGCGGCCCCGGTGCGCAGTGCGTCGCCGAAGTCGTACAGCATCGAGCCGGGCATCACGGTGTCGAGGTCGATGATGGCCCGCGCCTCGTGCGTGGTGGCGTCGAACAGGATGTTGTTGATCTTCGTGTCGTTGTGCGTCACCCGGTAGGGCAGTTTACCGGTGCTGAGCCGGTCGGTCACCACGAAGCAGTCGAGTTCGCGCCGCATGTAATCGGCGATCTCGGCCCGCGCGCTCTCGGCCCGGCCGGCGATGTCGGCCTCCACGGCCGCCGCGAGGTTCGCGAACCGGCGTGGCGTGTCGTGGAAGTGCGGGATCGTCTCGGCAAGCTGGGTGGCATCAAAATCGGCGAGGTCCTTTTGAAACTGGCCGAATGCCGCGCCGGCGGCCCGCGTCACGCCCGGGTCGTCCACCACCGAGTACGACACCGTGTGCGGGATAAAGACGTACAGCCTGTACGCGCCGTGCGCCCCGGCGTCGTGAAACAGCTCGCCCTCGACCGTGGGGATCACGGTCAGGGTCTCGCGTCCCTTGGCGGCCACGAAGCGCGTTACGAGGTCGATGTTGCGCATGAGGCTGGCCGGGTCGCGGAAGATCTCCGTGTTGAGGCGTTGCAGGATGAACACCCCACGGCCGGCTTCCACCCGGTAGGTGTCGTTGATGTGCCCGTCGCCCCACGGCTCCAGGTGGGTCACCTCGCCGACGTCGAAGTGACCCAGCACCTGCTCCAGCACGTCGGGCTTGAGTTCCTTGGCGCCCATCAGTCCTCGTAGTCCTTCCACAGGATGCCCGAGCCCTCCAGCTCCACGTCCACGCGCTCCCCGCCTGGCAGCGCCACGGTGGTTGCCTGCGGCTGGCCGGTGTTGTTCACGACGGCGTAGCACCGGCTTGCGGGGAAGTAGGCCACTTCGCAGTCGGGGTTGGAGCTCGACCATTCGGCGTAGTGCTCCTCCGCGCCGGCAACCCAGAACAGGATGCGCTCGAGCAGGCGGGCGTTCGTGGCTGAGTAGGGCAGGCCAGACAGGTACACGCCGCGGCCCTTCCCGTAATCGTTGGCGGCCAGCTGGACCTCGCCGCCTTCGGCGCGCAACACGGCCGTGTCCTGGGAGATCGGGAACGTGTTCGTGATCGTCTCACCGAAATCGAGCGGGGCTTCGAACTCCGCCGTGATGAAGTGATCCTCGGTGGGCTCGGGCCAGTACTTGTCCACGTTGAGCGAGCGGTAGATCTCCTCGTCCACGCCCAGCACGTCGGCCAGCTGGAAGAAGCGGCCCTGCCGGTCGATCGCGGTGGGCTGGCCGACGCCCACGAAGCCCTTGCCGCTGCGCACCCACGCGCGGATCGCGGAGACGAGGGCGGGGTTGGCCCAGGCGTCGCCGCCCGAGTAGGAGGTGGCGGCGGGGCCGGCATTGATAATGACGTCGACGTCGTCGGGCACGCCGCCCTCGAGCACGTCCGCGAACGAGATGAACCGGACGTTCACGCGCATACCCGAGATTGCCTCGAGGATGCCGTAGTAGTTGCGGTTGTACTTGTTCGGCAGCGCGTGCGCGACAGTGAAACCCTGCCAGGAGCGCTGCTCGCCCCACGCGTCAAGGAACGCGACGGTTAACTGAGGCTGCGCGCCCACGCCGCCCGAGCGGTCGTAGATGTCGCGGAACTCGTCGGCAATGTGGGCCACGGCCTCCACGAAGGTCGGGAACTTGTTCGCCAGCGACAGGTAGCCGCCGTAACCCATGCGCTCCAGCGGGGAGCGCAGGATTGCGCGGCGGGCCTTGCGCCAATTGTCCCACGCCTCAATCGAGGGGTCTGCCCCGTCGTAGAAGCTGTCCGGGAAGAAGTAGGGAAGGAAGCGACCTTCGTGGTATCGCACGCCCTTGATGTCCGCGATCATGCGGGTGGTGGTGCCGTCGCCCACCGAACCCACGATCGCGTCCATGCCCAGGCCCGGGTATTCCTTCGAATACGGCTCGGTGCCGATCCACTGGTCGCCAAGGAACATCATGGCTTCCTTGCCAGCGGCGTGGGTCAGATCGACCATGTGCTTAATCATGTGCTGGACCGAGTGGAAGGTGAAGTCCAGCCAGTCGCGCTGCGGCTTGCCGGGGTTGACGAACGACGAGCCGTAGCTACCGGCGTCGACGAAGTCCTCCGGGCGCATCCGGTAGCCGTACTGTTTCTCGAAGTCAGCCAGCGCCTGAGCCGAAACGGTGACTTGGAATCCCGTCCAGTCCACGATCTTCTCGCGCCGAAGGTTGTTGAAGATCAGCGTGAACTGGTAGAAGAACGTGGTGAAGCGGACGACGTCGACGTGCGGGTTGTCCGCCAACCATTTCTCCAGGGTCTCGTACATGAAGTCACGGACCTCCGGGTGGCGCGGATCGAAGGCGATCTCGTGCTCCTTGTCCCCCCAATCGTTCGTGATGTGGTTGTACATCTGGACCGGATCCCAGATGACGTAGGCGAGGAACGTCACGGTGTACTCGTGCATCGAGGTGGCCCCGGTGATCGTGACGCAGTCCGTGGTGGCGTCGTAGCTCCACGACGCCGTGGGCAGGGTCTCGCCGGACGTGCGGTCAATGACCTCCCAGTACTGGGCCGGGTCGTCGTCGTGATTGACCTGGAGCTGCTCTTCAAAGTAGGTGGCCAGCAGCGGGATGGTGACGGATTCGCCCTCGGCGAGGGTGCGCTCCGAGAGCAGGTAGACCTGCGGGACGTACCTCATTTTGCCGACCATAAACTCGTTATGGCCACGGGTGGGGAAGTAGGCCGAGTAGACGCGCTTGCCCAAGTCCAGGACGTCATGGTCAAGCTGCGTGCCGTCTGAGTTGCGGACGGCGTCAGCGCCCCAAAGTTCGGCGAGTTTCTTAGATTCTTCGAAGAAGTTTTCTTCGGTCGGCATGGTGAAGCGGCCGTGTGACATGGTTTCTCCGTGAGGTAGTAGTAGGTGGGTGGTGATCAGCCCTTGACCGCGCCGGCCGACAGACCGGACTGCCAGTAGCGCTGCAGTGCAAGGAAGAGGATGATCAGCGGGACGACGCCGAGCAGGGAGGCCATCATCATCGGACCATACTGCGGGTTGAAGTACGAGGCCATGCCGTACAGACCGAGGGTGATGGGCTTGAGTTCCTGGGAGGAGATCATCAACTGCGGCAGGATGAAGTTATTCCAGGTTGCCACGAAGATGAACAGGAAGATCGTCACCATCGCCGGGGCCAGGATGCGCAGCACCATCGTGAAGAAGATGCGTCCCTCGCCGGCGCCGTCGATGCGGGCCGCCTCGATCAGTTCGGTGGGCACCGATGACTGGACGTAGACCCTGCCAAGGAACACGCCGAAGGGTGAAACCGCGCAGGGGATGATGATCGACAGCATCGTGTTGTCCAAGCCAAGGTTCAAGAACATGATGTAGATCGGCACCGAGAGCAGGGCCACCGGCATGAGCAGGCCGGCCATGATGGTGCCGAGCGCGGCGTTCTTGAACGGGAAGTTGAACTTTGCGAGCGCGTAGCCGGCCATCACCGAGGTGATGGTGCCGATGAGCGCCGCAACCGTGGAGTAGATGAAGGAGTTGCCGATCCACCGCCACAGCAGGCCCTGGGTCCAGCCCACGAGCGAGTCATAGTTGGCGGAGATGGCGGCGGGCAGTGACGGGTTCGCCGTCGTGTCGTTGTGGGAGGCGAACCACAGGCCGAACGTGGTGGTCAGCTCGGAGTTCGTCTTCGTGGAGGCGACGATCATCCAGTAAATCGGGAAGATGAAGTACAGGAGGAAGATGATCATGAACAGGGCGGCGATGACCTTCGAGGTGATCTTCGGTGCGAAGGTGCGGGTGGGGACGCCCTCGATTGAAGGGGTGTAGGTTCGCCCGTCGGGGAGCGCGGCTGTCTTAGTCATTTCCATTCACCTTCCGATCCGTCAGGAAGTAGATCACGGCGAGGACACCGGCGATGATCGCCATCATGATCGCGATGGCGGACGCGGGGCCGTCACCCGAGGGCGTGATGTATCCCTTGGCCGTGTTCAACGCCATCATCAGCGGCGTGTAAGCCTGGCCCATCCAGGTGTTCTTCGTGGCAAGGACGGCGGGCTCATTGTAGAGCTGAATGGTGCCGACGATCGACAACAGGATGGCGAGCAACGCTGCTCCGCGCACCATGGGGATCTTGATGTGGCGCACGATCTGCCAGGATGATGCGCCGTCGACACGGGCTGCTTCGTACAGGTCGCGCGGGATGGCCTGCAGGGCTGCGAGGAAGATGAGCATGTTGTAACCAGCGAACGTCCACGTGGTCATGTTCGCCATGGAGGCGAGAATGACGTTGCTGGAGAAGAAGTCGATCGGGAATTCCACGCCGATCGCGTCAAACAGTGAGTTCAGGGGCGAGACTGTCGGGGTGTAGATGTACATCCAGATGATGGCGGCCACGACGCCGGGAACGGCGTAGGGCAGGAAGTAGGACAGCCGGTAGATGGTGACGTGGCGGAGGATCAGGGAGTCGATGAGGAGAGCCAGGACCAGGGCCAGGCCGATCATGATCGGTACCTGGAAGAGGGTGTAGAGGATGACTCGTCCGATGCCGGCCCAGAACACGTCGGAGCCGACGACGTAGGCGAAGTTGTCAAACCCGACGAAGACCTGCTGAGAATCGCCGCCGCCGAAGGCGCCGCCGCCGACCACGCGGGTCTGGAAGAAGGCCTTGTAGATGGAGACGAAGATTGGGATAACGAAGATAAACGTGAAGAGTGCAGCAAACGGGGCCATGAAGAGCCAGCCGGTGCGGGCTTCGTGTGCCTCGCGCTTTGTGCGCCGATGCTTGTGCGTTGTGGCTGGAGGTTCCTTAACGGTTGTAGACATTATTATTTTTCCATCCGTTTCTGCATCCCGTTCTTTTGCTGTGGGGGCACCTTTCGGCGCCCCCACAGCAAAAGAACAAGTGTTCTTACTTCACCGTCAGGCCGGCGTTTTCGATGGCCTTCTTGGCGGTGTCGGCAGCCTGGTTGAGCACGTCAGCCACTGAGCTGGACCCGCTGCCTGCGGCGGCGGCGTTCTCACCGAGGTTGCTCCACACGGCCGACCAACCCGGGATGTAGAGGAAGGGCTTCATCGCGTCGTTCGCGGTGGCGAACTGGGCGAGTACATCCTCATCGCCGTAGAAGGAGGCGTACTTGGGGTTGGCGGGCTTGTCGGCCGCGGCGACCACGAGACCCTGGGAGGCGAGGTCGTCAACCTGGGTGTTGAACCAGGCGTTGAACTCCATGGCCTGCTCGGGGTACTGGCAGGTCTTGGACACGACGACGCCGGAGCCGCCATCGGGGCCGGTGCCGCCGCCGTTGCCGAAGTCGGGCAGCTGGGCGATGGACCACTTGCCGACGTTGTCGGAGCCGGCCATGTCGTCAGCGAGGAGCGGGGCCTCCCACGCGGCGCCGATGGTGCCGATGATGGTGCCGTCGTTGAGCTTGGACTTCCAGTCAGCGCCCCAACGCTCGATCACGGGCGCAGCCTTCGCGTCGAGCAGCTGCTGCCAGAAGTCGGCGACGGCCGAGGTGCCCTTACCCGTGACGTCGATCTTCCAAGAATCGCCGTCGATGGCGAACCACTGGTCGCCAGCAGCCGCGGACAGTGCCGGGAAGATCGAGCCGGCCTCGTCAGTCTGGAAGGTGGCAATGTACTTGCCCTTCTCGGCTGCCTTCTTGGCGGTGTCGATGAACTCTTGCGAGGTGGTCGGAACGTTGAGGCCAAGCTCCTCGAACGCGGCCTTGTTGTAGTAGTAGACGAGCGGGCCGGTGTCCTGCGGCAGGCCGAAGTACTTGCCGTCGAGCTGCATGGAGCCGAACGGGCCATCACCGAACTTGTCGGCGTACTTCGTGGCGTACTGCGTGACGTCCTGGACGAGACCGCCGACGTAGAGCTCGGCTAGATCGGCGTATCCGGCCTGGAAGAGGCAGGCCGCGTTGTTGGCCGAGACGTCCGTCTGGACCTTCTTGATCAGGTCGGCCGGGGCGCCGTCGAACTTGGTGGAGGTGACCTGGATGTCGGGGTGCTCCTCGTTCCAGCGTGCGACGATGTCAGCGACGGGGACCATGCCTTCGCCGTCGGGCAGGCGGTGCAGGTACTCGATGGTGACGGGTTCACCGGAGGCGGAGGTTTGCGATCCGCCGCTGGTGGGCGTGGTGGTGGACTCCGAGCCGCCTGCACCGTTTGAGCAGGCGGAGAGGATCAGGGCGCCCGAAGCAAAGAGGGCTCCGACCTTAGTGATTGACGAAAGTTTTGTCATGTTTCCTCCCCCTTGAGGATTGTTGTGTCGTGGTGACGAGATTCGGGTTCCGAATCAGTATTGGCACATCGCCTTCGGTGCGCCTCAACTGACCTCGAGCTTAACACACTTCATCCACGCAGTGTGCAATTTGCAAAATAATAACGATATGGTTTCGCCAAGTTGGAAAAAGGCTCGTAGGAGGATACACTGATTCTAGAGCGGATACCACGGCTCAAGGAGGAGTTTAAGTGGCGAAGAATCCTGCGGTAAGCACCGACTTGCTAGACACCGCATACGGAATGATCAAGTCAGGCGTTGCCCGGCGTCGATCGGATTTGGTGCACTCGATGGGGATTTCGTCGTCGACAGCGTCGAACGTCGCCCGCAGCCTCATCGAACAGGAGCTGATTAAGGAAATAGAATCGAACAGGTCCACCGGCGGGCGGCCGGCAAAGATCCTTGTCTCAATCGACACCGCCGAGGTGGTGGCGGTGGCAGAGGTCGGCGCCCACCACCTGCGCTTCGGCATCATGGACTCCATCCACCCGATGCGCGAACCGAAAGAGATCGTCTTCGATTCCCCTTCGCCGCCCGAAAAGGTGATGGCCACCCTGGTCGAACGGTGGAATCAGCTACGAGAGGAGCACTTCGCGGAGTGCAAGATTGGCGCGATCGGCCTGTCCGTGGCCAGCCCGGTGGAAGCGATCACGCGCAAGCTCGTCCTACCCGCCCGCATGCCCGGCTGGCACGGGGCGGACCTGTGCGGGATCCTCAATGAGATGACGGGCCTGCCCGTATGGGTGGAAAACGACACGCGCGCATGCGCGGTGGGGGAGCTGCCCTACGTGTCCGCCGATTCTTACATCTACGTCAAGGCGGGTACCGGCATCGGCGGGGCGGTGGTCATCAACGGCGAGCTCTACCAAGGCGCGGGCGGCTTCGCGGGAGACATCAGCCACGCGCGGGTCGATCCCAACCTCAACAACCTGTGCGCCTGTGGGCGCATCGGGTGTCTGGAGGCGGTGGCCTCGGGTGCCATGATTCGCGAGCGGGCGCTGAGTGCGGGCCTCGACCTCGGCGACCGCCCGATCGTCGACGCCGTGCTTAACGACATGCCAGAAATCAACCCGTATGTGCGCCAGTCTGGGGAGCTGATTGGCCGGGCTTTGGGGCCGATCGTCAACTTCATTAACCCCGGCGCGATCTACGTGGGAGGTTCGCTCGCTCAGCTGGGCGTGTTCATGAGCTCCCTGCGTGCCTCGGTGTTTGATACTGCCAGCTCCACCGCCAGCCAGGATCTCGTCATTGACATCGCACCCAACGGCGCGAACGCCCCGCTCATGGGCGTGGCGCGGGAGGCGTTCAAGCTTATCGGATCCAACACTAGCCATCTGAAGTATCGACCTAGGAGGCATGAATGATGCGCGTGGGAATCGACGTCGGCGGCACGAAGATTGCCGTCGGCCTCGTTGACGGTGGAAACATCCTCGCCAAGGAAAGGTTCGCCTCCTATCCGGGGGCGCCGCAGTCAACGATCGCCGACATGGCACGCGAGGTTAAGGCCCTCGTCAGCGCGCACGGCCTCGGCCTTGACCAGATCGGCGGCGTGGGTGTGGGCTTCGCCGGCACGGTGGACTCGGACGCCGGCGTCGTGCGCACCTCGGCCAACCTGCGTTGGACGGACGTGGACGTCCGCACGCCGCTATCCTCAGCGCTTGGGCTTCCCGTCCGCCTGGTCAACGACGCCGACGCCGCGGCTTGGGCCGAATACCGATTCGGCGCGGCGCGAGGGTATGACTCGGTGGTGGCCATTACGGTGGGCACCGGGATCGGAGGCGCGCTGATCTTCGGCGATCGGGTGCTCGAGGGCAGGCACGGCCTGGCTGGCGAGCTCGGGCACTTCACCTACGAGCCGGGCGGACTGCCGTGCGGGTGCGGACGTGTGGGGTGCTGGGAGCAGTACTGCTCGGGTAGCCGGATGAACGCGCTCGCGGCTGAACGCCTGCCGGCCACGAACGGGCTGGCCACGGCCCGCGACGTCGATCCCCTCGCGCTCGCGGGGGACCCGGTGGCGCTGGGAATCTTTGAGGAGATCGGCACGGCGCTGGGTGCCGGCATGGCCTCGCTTGGCATGATCTTCGACCCGGACCTCTTCCTTATTGGCGGCGGTGTGTCCGAATCGGGGGAGCTGCTGTTGGAGCCGACGCGCCGGGAGTACACCCGCCAGATGGGCCTGGGCGGCTTCCCGTGTGCGAAGATCGTTGCGGCCTCCCTCGGCAACGACGCGGGAATCATCGGCGCGGCCGACCTCGGCGCAACCGCGCGGTGACCGTGGGGTGGTCGAGGGTCCCCGGCCGCAGCCGGGGACCCTCGACCACAGCCGGAGACCCGCGGCCGACGCAACTCAGGAATCTGGGGCCTGCCGGGCGCGTATAGCGATCGG
The DNA here is from genome assembly GCF_001808405.1 of Trueperella sp. HMSC08B05. NCBI lineage: Bacteria > Bacillati > Actinomycetota > Actinomycetes > Actinomycetales > Actinomycetaceae > Trueperella > Trueperella sp. HMSC08B05. The sequence continues at coordinate 15,620 of NZ_KV793238.1, forward strand.
TGGCCGGTATGTTCACGTGAAGTGTCGGGGCAGGCCGGCAGAGCGCGCGGGATTTCCGGGCGGCCGCGGTGAAGCGGCCTGCGGGGACACTCAAACTCAGAGCCTACGCCCGCCCGGCAACACCCGGCCCCGACCCAGCAATAGCCGACGTGACTCGGGCCTGCACGCCGTCCACCAGCGGGAAGTGGCAGGCCACAAACTGGTCGTTGCCCTGCCCTGTACGGAGCTTTCGCAGCGCCGGCTCCTGCGCCGCGCAGATGTCCTGGGCGAAGGGGCAGCGGGTGCGGAAGCGGCAGCCGCTGGGCGGATCCATCGCGGAGGGAGTCTCGCCGTCGATCTTGAGGCGGGAGACCTCCTCGGTGAAGGCGTCCTCGATGCGGGGGACGGCGTCCACCAGCCCCTTCGTGTAGGGGTGGAGTGGGCGGCGGGCGACGCTGTCGGCGTCGCCGTACTCCACGATCTTGCCCAGGTACATGACGGCGATGCGGTCGGACATGTACTGGACCACCGACAGGTCGTGGCTGATGAACACGTAGGCCAGCGAGTAGCGCTGTTGCAGGGCCCGCATCTGGTTAAGCACCTGAGCCTGAACGGAGACGTCGAGGGCGGAGACCGGCTCGTCGCACACGATCAGCCGCGGGTTCAGCGCGAGCACGCGGGCGAGCCCGATGCGCTGGAGCTGGCCGCCGGAGAATTCGTGCGGGTAGCGGGAAAGGGCGTCGCGTGGTAGGCCGATCTGCTCCACGAGGGCGGCCACACGGTCGTGGCGCTGGGCGCGGGTGCCCACCTTCTGAATGTTGAGCGGCTCGAGAATGATCTCGTCCACCCGCATGCGCGGATCCATCGCGGCGGCGGAGTCCTGGAACATCATCTGGACCTGGGCGTGGAACTTCTTCCGCTCCTTACCGCGCAGGCCGCAGAGTCGCACGCCTCCCACCTCGATCTCGCCTTCGGAGACGTCGTCGAGCCCGGCGATGAGCCGGCCGAGCGTGGACTTGCCGCACCCGGATTCGCCGACCACCCCGAAGACCTCGCCCTCGTAGATGGTCAAGGAGACGTCGGAGACAGCCGAGACGGTGCCGATCTTGCGCCGCACGAGCGAGCCGCCGTAGGCGGGGAAGTTGCGCGAGACGTGGCTGACCTGAAGAATCGGCTTGCTCTCATCGAGAGCATCGTTGCGCGACACGGACCGTAGCTCGTTGGTAAGCGGCTTGCCGCCGGGGAAGTGGCAGGCCACCTTGTGGCTGCCCTCCCCGAGCGTCGGTGTCACGGTGTGGCACACGTCCTGGGCGAAGGCACAACGCGGCGCGAACGGGCACCCGGTGACCTCCTCGGTGATCTCCAGCGGGGAGCCGGGGATCGAGTACAGCTCGGCGTCGGCGTTGTGGGCGCGCTCGGGTAGTGCAGCGAGCAAGGCGCGCGTGTACTGGTGGCGCGGGTTGGTGAACAGCTCGCGCGAGGGGGCCTGCTCCATCACGCGCCCCGAGTACATGACGGCCACGGAGTCCGCTCGCCCGGCTACCACCGCGAGGTCGTGGGTGACGAGGATGACGGAGGAGCCGAACTCGTCCTTGACGTCGTCGATGAGGTCGAGGATCTGCATCTGGGTGGTGACGTCGAGGGCGGTGGTCGGTTCGTCGGCGATGAGGAGCTTGGGCCGGCAAATGAGGGCCATGGCGATCATCGCGCGTTGACGCATGCCACCGGAGAGCTGGTGGGGGTAGTCGCCGACGATCTTGTCGGGTCGGGGCATCCCCACGCGCCGCATGATGTCGATGGCCGCCTCGTAGGCCTCCTTCTTCGACGCCGAGTGGTGGACGCGCAGCGGTTCGCCGATCTGGTCGCCGATGGTCATCGTGGGGTTGAGGGAGGTCATGGGATCTTGGAAGATCATGCCCACCTCGGTGCCACGTAGGCGACGCAACTCGGCGTCGTCCATCCCCACAAGCGCCTTGCCGTCCAGGGTGATCTGCCCGGAGGAGACGTACCCGTTGGAGGGTAGGAGGCCCATGAGGGCGAGCGCCGTCATGGTCTTTCCGGAGCCGGATTCGCCGACGATGCCGAGGGTTTGCCCGCGTCCGACTGTCAGGTTGACGCCGGACAGCGGCTGAACCTCGTCTTTTCGGCGGGGGATGCGAACCGAGAGGTCCTCGATTGATAGCAGGGTATCCATGTCTACCTCTTCCTCAAGCGCACTTCGAAGGCGTCACGCAGGCCGTCGCCAACGAAGTTGAAGGCAAGCACCAGGACGATGATCGCGATACCGGGGGGAAGGATCAGCCACCAGTTGCCCGAGTAGACCTCGGACAGGCCGGAGGAGAGCATGCCGCCCCAGTTGGCTGCGGGCGGCGGAACGCCCAGTCCGAGGAAGGATAGGTAGGCGACGTACAGGACGGCGTCGGCGACCTGGAAAGTGGCGTTGACGATGACGGTACCGATGGAGTTTCGCACGATGTGGGTGCGCACGGCCCGCCCCGGGGAGCCGCCCATGCCCTTCATGGCGAGGATGAACTCGCGCGAGCGCAATGCGATGGAGTCACCGCGGACCATGCGCGCCGGGTTGAGCCACGCGAACGCGGAGATGACGAGCACGAGTAGCGGGACTGTGGGGGTGATGATCGTGGCGATCAGCATGAACAGGAATAGCGCGGGGATCGACATGAGGGCGTCGACGAGGCGCATCATGACGGCGTCGACCCAGCCGCCGATGAAACCTGCCGCGGCTCCCCAGAGGGTGCCGAAGGCGGTGGCGAGCAGGCCGGCGCACAGGCCCACGATGAGGGAGGTCTGCCCGCCGAGCATGAGACGGCCGAGCTGGTCGTAGCCGACGGAATCAGTGCCGAGCGGGTGGCCGAGCTCGCCGGGGGCGAGGTAGGCGTGTGCGAGGTCGGTGTGGACCTGATCGGTGTGGTAGATCAGGGGGCCAACGAATGAAAAGAGAATGAGGGCGACCACGAGGCACAGGCCGAGGACGGCGAGCTTGTTCTCGAAGAAGACGGCTATGCCTTGGCGTCCGATGCCGAGTTGGCGCCGTGCGTGCGTGGCGTCGCCGACGACGACGGCAGCACCGCCGGATCCACCTCCGGCAACGCCGGCACTGTGGCTCGAGGAACTGCGGCTTGAGGCGGGGATGCCGGCCACCGCGTCGTTGATGGACTCACTCATTTGTCACCTCCAGAAAGTCGGACGCGGGGATCGGCCACGGCGTAGAGAATGTCGGCGATGAGGGCGCCGATCACGGTGGCGAGGGAAACGATGAGGGTGGAGGCCAGGAGGATGGGGTAGTCGCGGGTCTGGGTTGCCTGCCAGAACATGAGGCCCATGCCGGGATAGTTGAAGAGCTGTTCGACCACGAGCGCGCCGGAGAAGAGGGCGGGGATGTACATGCCGAGTAGCGTGATCACGGGGAAGAGGGAGTTGCGCAGAGCATGGCGGATGGTCACGCGCGAGGGGGAAAGGCCTTTGGCCTTGGCGGTGCGGATGTAGTTTTCGTTGAGGTTGTCGACCATCGTGGAGCGCACGTAGCGCGTGAACGCGGCGAGGGCGACGACGGCGAGGGTCACCACCGGCAGGATGAGGCCCTTCCATTGGCTGAGGATCTCGGCGACCGTGAAGCCTTGCGGGGCTTGCGGGGGAAGGATTGGCCACCACTGGGAGAAGACCACGATGAAGATGATGCCGAGGAAGAACAGCGGGGTGGCGTAGGCCAGGAGCGCGATCCCGGTGATGGCGTAGTCGACCTTGGTGTTGCGGTAGACGGCCTGGATGGCGCCGAGTGGGATGGAGATGATGACGGCGAGGGTGGTGGCGAGAAGGCTCAGCAGGATGGTCTTGGGCAGGCGCTGGAGGATGACGTCGGCTACCGGCTGGTTGAGCCGGAAGGAGTATCCGAGGTCGCCGCTCAGGAGGCGCTGGACGTAGAGGCCGAACTGCGTGAGGAAGGGCTGGTCGTAGCCCATCTGCGCGTTGTAGGCATCGATCTGCGCCTGCGTGGCATCCAGGCCGAGCGCGGATCGGGCGGCGCCGCCGGGAAGAAGATGAAGAAGGAGGAAGGTCAAGAAGGTCACGATGAGCATGACCGCGAATGCCTGACCGAGCCGTTGAAGAATGTATCGCCACATAGTTGCCCCTCGCGGGCCGGCTGGCGAAAGCCAGCCGGCCCGTCAGCGTGTGTTACTTACGTGTCCAATCTTGGGGGTACATGCCGAGCATCGGATCTTGCGGATCGATCCCGGAGATATCCGACTTGTAGGCCGAGACCCGGTTGACCGGATTCGGCATCCACAGGACGGGCAGGTCTTCGGCCAGGAAGTCGTTGTAGTCCTTCATTGCCGACTCGTCGGAGGAGACGAGGGTGGCGTCGATGAGCTTATCCGCCTCCGGGTTGGAGTAGGCGCCGAGGTTAACCGGCGCGCCGGTGGCGAACAGGCGCTGGCCCGAGGCGAAGGGCGGGTAGTACCAGGAGCCTTCGGAGCCGAAGAAGGATAGATCCCATTCACAGTTGGGGTCGTCCTTCTTGCACACCTGCGAGACGGCCACCGAGTCGGGAACCTCCTGGATCTCCAGCACGATGCCGAGCTTGCCGAACTGGGACTTCAGCTCCGCCATCATGTCGTGGGTGGCGGTGAAGCCGGACTGGGAGATAAGAGTGAAGCGCATTTCTGCGCCCGCCTCGATTCCTTCGCCGCACTGGCCGGCGCCGGTGCCGGGCTTTTCACAGGTGGTCACGCCGTCGGGGTTGATGGCCCAGCCGTGATCTTCGAGCAGTTTTCGGGCGGCGTCGGGATTGAAGGAGTAGGCGCAGCCCTCGGTGGTGCCGGCGGCGCCGGGCTCCTGCGGGACTGGCCCGCAGGTGGGGGCCGCCATGCCCTTCCAGATGACCTTGGAGATGGTCTCCTGGTCAATCAGTTGCTGCATGGCTTGGCGCACGTACTTCTGGGCGAAGATCGGCCCGGACTTGGGGTGGTTGAAGTTGAACGGCATGTAGGTGATGGCCCAGCCGTACCACGGGGAGACGGTGTAGCCCTGACCTTCGATGTAGTCCCGCTGGGAGATGTTGCCGGCGGGGATGTAACCGTAGTCGATGCCGCCGGCGCGCAGGGTGTTGAATTCGGCGTCGTCGGAGGTGAAGGGCTTGTAGATGACATGGCTGAAGGTGGCCGGGTCGGTGCCGTCGTAGGAGTCGTTGGCGGCGAGCTCGACCTCGCCGGACGGCGTGTAGGAGGTCAGCTTCCAGGGGCCGGAGACGGTCTGCCACAGGGCGTTGCTGGCGTAGTTGGCCGGATCCTCGGCGGCGCTACGCAGATAGGCATAGATGTCCTTGGCGTTTTGCGGATCGGTAAAGTCGACGATCTCGCCGTCGTCGGAGGTCTTGGCCCAGGCGTGTGCGGGCATGGGCCGCACGGAGTTGAGCTGGTTGCCCACGAAGTAGCCACCGGAGAAGGGCTCGGTGGTGGTGATGGTGAAGGTCTTGTCGTCGACGATCTCGAAGCTGGTGACGTTGTCCGGGAAGCCGCCTTCGCGGTAGGAGGCCCAATCGGCCTTGTTGTTGAGGACAAGGTTGTACCAGAAGTCGATGTCCTTGGTGGTGAGCTTTTCGCCGTCGGACCAGGTGCGATCTTTGAGGGTGATGGTGTAGGTCAGCCCGTCGTCGCTGATCTCGGGGATGTTGGCGATGGAACGCTTTTCGTCGATGTTGTAGGCGTGCTCACCGTCGAGGGTGAAGGAGTACATCGAGGGGTAGAGCATCTCGATGAAGATGCCGTTTTCGCCCTGCGTCTTGCCGGGGGGCGGAGATGGGGAAGATCCACGTGGGGGTGTCCATGGCGACGGTGACGGTCGATCCGTCACCGGCGGCGGAGCCTGATGGATTGGTGGCGCCTGAGGGCGTGGACGAGCTTCCACTGCCGCAGGCGGACAGGAGCAGGGCGACGCCTGCCACGGTGGCGACGATGCTAGCTCGCCGTGATGCGCGGGTCATGTGTGCCTCCTTTGACTCACGTTTTGTGCCGTGTGGCACAAACCCTGGGATTGTTTCCAAAATAGCAGGATGTGATCCAGAGTGTGGGGTTTTTGGAAAACCTCTTGCCAGTTTAGAAAATCAATTGCGTTGTTTGGATCTTAGTGGTGATATAGGAAACACAACCGTCGTCGATGAAGTGAGGCATCCATGGCTAGCGAACAGGGTTTTGCTACTGTGAGCCCCGATCTGCTTGAGTCCGCCTACCGGCTCATTCGCGCAGGCGCGGCCAAGAACCGTTCGGACCTGAGCGAGAAGCTCGGCGTGTCGTCGTCGACGGCGTCGAACATTGCCCGCTCGCTGGTCAGCCAGGAGCGCGTGCGCGAGGTGGAACCCGCCTCCCCCGCTCGCGGCCGGCGCTCCACCCAGCTGGAGAGCATCGCCCCGCCCGTGCTCGTTGCGGCCGCGGAAATCGGCACAAGCCACATCCGTTACGCGCTCTCCGATCACGTCGGCCCGATCGTGGAGGCGCAGGAGGTGCCGATCGACCTCGCCCCCGGCCCGCGCCCTGTCCTCCAACGCCTGGTGGACCTGTGGCGCGAACTGCGCGACCGCGAGTTTCCCGGCGCCGACATCCTCGCTGCCGGCATCGCGGTTCCCGGCCCGGTTGACGCGAGCACACGGCGCATCGTCTTGCCCTCGCGCATGCCGGGGTGGCACGACGCCGACGTGCGTGCGATCGTTGCCGAGCTGGCGGACGTGGATTGCGTGGTGGAGAACGACGGGCGGGCGGCGGCGCTTGGCGAGGCGAGTGTGCGCGGCCCGGAACACCAGCCACTGCTCTACATTAAGGCCGGTTCCGGGATCGGCGGCGCGCTGGTGATCGACGGCAAGATTTACACGGGCGGGATGGGCATCGCTGGCGACGTCTCCCATGCGCGCGTGGTGGAGGATTCGCCGTTTGTGTGCGGGTGCGGGAAGTCGGGCTGCTTGGAAACCGTGGCGTCGGGCGCGGCAATTCGCCGGGACGCGGCGCAGTTCATGGAGCTGGGCTCGATGGCGGAGCTGGTGGAGGCGGGCCAGAATCAGTTCCCGCACATCACCCAGCTGATCCGCAATTCGGGGATGCTGGTGGGTAAGGCGCTCGGGCCGCTGATTAGTTTCGTCAACCCCTGTGACGTGGTGGTGGGCGGGGCGATGAGCGAGCTGACCGCTTTCATGAACGCGTTTCGGGTTTCGCTGCTGGGCTCGGCGGTGCCGATGGCGACGGAACGGCTACGGATCGAGGCGGCGAGCCTGGGCGCGAATTCGGCGCTGACGGGGATAGCCCGCAGCGCCCATGACCTGGTGGTCAGCGCTCCGGTGCAGTGACGGGAGAGATTATGGATAACACGTTTGAACATCGAACCGGCCCTGCAGACTTGGCCGCCCGCACCACCTACCCGGCACACGAAGTGCCGCAGTGGTTCACGGAGGCTAAGCTCGGCTTCTTTATCCACCTGGGCATCTATTCGATGCCGGGTTGGGCCTACCGGCGCGAGGCGGGCCGCAAGACGCCGCCCGAGTTGGCTTACGACTATCACGAGTATGCGGAGTGGTACGCCAATACGGTGCGCATCCCTGGCTCGCCGTGTGCGACGTGGCATGAGGAGACCTTCGGGGTCGGCACCAGCTACGAGGACCTCGCCTTTCGCTTTGCGCCCTCGCCGGAGAACGTGGCCAACCTGGTCGCCACGTTGGTGGCGGCGGGCGGGCGCTACATCGTGCCGACCACGAAGCATCATGACGGCTTTTGCCTGTGGGACACGGCAACGACGCCGTTTTCCTCCGTCTCGCGTGGTGGCCCGGACGTCATCTCCGTGGTCGCGGACGCCACCCGGGCGGCCGGCGCCCGGCTCGGCCTGTACTTCTCCGGCGCGCTCGACTGGCACGTGTCGCACCTCCCGCCCATCCGCTCGGACGAGGACCTTTTCGCCTTTCGTCGCAATGACGAGGCCTTTGCCCGCTATGCCGCCGGCCAGCTGAGCGAGCTGATCGACCGCTTCCATCCAGACCTTTTGTGGAACGACATCGACTGGCCCGACGCCGGCAAGGGGCCGGAGGAGTGGGGTTTGTCCGCCATCCTCACCCGCTATCTGGCCGAGCATGAGGCCACGATCAACGACCGCTGGGGGATCCCCTTCCATGGCTACCTGACCCGCGAGTACACGCAGGTGGACGAACCGCTTCCGGAAATGTGGGAGTCTACTCGCGGCCTGAACCGCTCGTTTGGGTACAACCGCAACGACAACCCCGCCGACCGGCTCAGCGGAGCCGAGGCGGCCTGGCTACTCGTCGACGTCGCCTCCCACGGCGGCAACCTCCTGCTCAATGTGGGCCCGCGCGCCGACGGCTCGCTCGACCCGTACCAGGCCCGCGTGATTGCCGAGCTCGGTGAGTGGATGAGGACCTACGGGCGCTACATCTACGCCTCTACGCCCGGGCCTGCGCCCTTCTCCCTGCTCACTCCGGGCGCGACGGCCTATTTCGTCCGCGAAGGCGAGGCCGCCGGCTCGGCTGGCGCCGCCGACCTTGCGCGCGCCTTCTGGCTCGCCCCGGACGGTAGCCGTATCCCGGCGTCGTGCCCGGCGCCGACCTCCTCTTTCCCCGTCGCTCTCATCGTTGAAAGGTAAGTCATGCGCATCGCAATCGCAGGTATCCACATCGAGTCATCCACGTTCTCGCCGCAGCCGGCGGTGGCGGAGGACTTCGAGATCACGCGCGGTGAGGAGGTGCTGGGGCGCTACGGCTGGATCCACGAGACGTGGAGCAAGGCGGTGACGTGGCTTCCAATCTTCCACGCGCGAGCGTTGCCCGGTGGCGTGCTGGAGCGGGCCACGTATGAGGTATGGAAGGCGGAGATCTTGGACGGGCTCGCCGTCCTTACGGACCAAGCGCCGCTTGATGGCTTCTTCTTTGACGTCCATGGCGCCATGAGCGTAGCGGGGCTCGACGACGCCGAGGGCGACCTGATCACCGCGATCCGCGCCGTGATCGGGCCGGAGCCGATGGTCTCCCTGTCCACAGATCTGCATGGAAATGTCTCCGAGGCGCTGTTCGCGGGGTGTGACCTGCTGACCACCTACCGGGAGGCCCCGCACGTCGACGCCCTCGAATCCCGCCGACGCGCGATGAAGAATCTCGTCACGCGCTTGCTGAGCGGGCTCGGCAAGCCGGCGAAGGCGCTGGTGCACATGCCTTTTCTTTTGCCGGGTGAACGCACATCCACTCGCCTTGAGCCGGCCGCTTCCCTCTATGGGCGCATTCCGCATCTGGAGGCGATGCCGGGGATCCTGGATGTGGGTTTCTGGATCGGGTTCGCCTGGGCGGACCAGCCGCGGTGCAAGGCGGCGGTGGTGGTCACGGGCGATGACCAGGAGCGGGTGTCCGGGGTGGCCCGTGATTACGCGCGGGAGATCTGGGCCCGCCATGAGGAGTTTGGCTTCGTGGCGCCGGTGGACTCGATGGACGGCTGCTTGGAGTGGGCGCGGACGGCCGCCCGCCCGACCTTTATCTCCGACACGGGTGACAATCCGGGTGCCGGCGGCGCTGATGACGTCACCTTCGCCCTCTGGCGTCTCTTGACCTTCCAGCCGGTGGCGGCCGGCGAGCTGTCCGCGATCTTTGCCTCGATTCACGACGCCGCCACGGTGGCGCTCGCGGCCGAGGCGGGCGTGGGCGCCCGGATCGAGGTGCAGCTCGGCGGGAAGATTGACGCCCGCGAGCCGGGCACGCTGGCCCTGAGCGTGCAGGTGGAGAACCTGGCCGTCGACCCGCGGGCGGGCGAGGTGGCCGTGTTGAGGCCGTTGGGGGAGGGCGGGCCGAGCGGCGCGGTCGTCGTCGTGACGCAGAACCGCATGCAGTACGCCACCGAGGAGGCGTTTACGATCGCGGGGCTCAAGCCGCGCGAGGCGGACGTGGTGGTGGTGAAGATCGGTTACCTCGAACCTGACCTGTATGAGATGGCGGCGGCGTGGAAGATGGCGCTCACGCCGGGCGGTGTGGATCAAGATTTGGTGCGGCTGGGTCATTCGCGCATCGACCGCCCGATGTATCCTTTTGATGAAGGTTTTGAGTGGGAGGCACAGGTCACGTGCTAGAGATTGCAGTGCAGGACGCCGCGGGCGCGCGGATTGCGCGGGAGGCGGGCGCCGACCGGGTGGAGGCGTGCAGCGCCCTGGAGGTCGGGGGCCTGACCCCGTCGCTTGCGATGGTGGAGGCGTGCGTAGTGGAGGGCATCCCCGTTTGCGTGCTCGTCCGTCCGCGCGCGGGTGACTTCGTTTACGACGACGCCGAGGCCGCGGTCATCGCCAACGACGTGCGGTGGGTGGTCTCCCGCGGGGCCGCAGCCGTGGTGGTGGGCGCGTTGCGCGAGGGGCCTGCGGGCCTTGAGCTGGACGTGGCGCGGCTGCGCCAGTGGGCCGAGGTGGCCAGGGAGCGCAACCCGGAGGTGGACGTGGTGGTTCACCGGTGCGTGGATGTGCTGTTTGGCGCCGGGGTCGGCCCGGCGGAGGTGGCGCGCCAGCTGGCAGAGGTGGGCGGCGTGACGCGCGTGCTGAGCTCGGGCGGCAAGTCCCGTGCCGGTGACGGCGCTCCCGTGCTCGCGCAGTTGAAGGCCGAGTTGGATCGGCTGGGTGCGGGTGTCACGGTCATGGCTGGCGGGGGCGTGGCCCTGGAGGCGATTCCTGCCCTGCGTGAGGCCGGGGTCGAGGAGTTTCACATGTCGGCCCGCCGCCAGATCCCTACGGGCCCGACCGGCCCGGGTGGGGGGCAGAGCGTGCGGTCGGTGACGGACGGGGAGCTGGTGCGGGCGGCCCGCGCCGTGATCCGCGGGGCGCAGGTACACGGCGACTAAAGCGGACTGGACGGTTGTGGGGCGATCTTCGTTTATGGTGAGGTCGCCCCACAATCGTCCGGGTTTTCTTAATTCGCGGCCGGTTGAACCGGCCAGCGGCCCGAACCGAGATAAGCCAGCCTGGACTCGTAGCGCGATCGATGAGGGGCGCGAGCTGTCAGCGCCGGTGTGACGCGGAACGCACTATATCACCTGTTATTAGTAAGGGTTTCCCGTGGATTCAGTGCCCTGTTTGGTATGTGAGATGTCGGACAGGGCTCTGAGCTGTGATTTTGTCCGTTTTGACGGCAATGCTGGATCTGCGACGGCGGCACTTAGTATACTGGAATCAATCCAGCGCTAATTTCATGCGCATGGCTATCGTATGGTTTTGTGGGGGAGGGGGCTCTCAAGGCGAGTCTTTTGGTTGCCACAGGTTGCCCATTAGGCAAGTGATTCACGATTCTACTGATGTACGCACCGATTGGGCAGTGAACGAGCTCAATTCGAATCCAAATTGAGAGGAAGGAGAGATTTGTGATCTCTCGGATAGTAAGGAAGGCGATGGCTGTCGTAGGCACAACGGCAATCATCGCTACCGGGCTTGCAGGAGGGGGCGCCGTAGCGGCCCCCGCTCCTGACGGTTCCGGTGGAACTACGGCCGTACGGTCGACTGGGACGGCGATCGAGTCGACGGGGAAGGGAAATGCTCCCTACACCGTGTCGGGCACGACGCGTTTCATCGAATCCTACGCATCGAATAACACCGGTTTTGAGTACACCGGACCCATCGAGGGTGTGAAGGTCTACGTGCAGTGGCGAGAGGGCGCCGGCAACGCTGACTTCCCCTACAGCTACTCCCCGATCTACTACTCCACTGCGGACGCTCAGGGTAACTTCTCGATCGACATGAAGCCCTACTTTGATTCGATCGGGCGCGTGCGCTACTTCGAGGGGCGGGTCGACGCCGGCGCCCCCGGCACGAAGGATCTCGCGGGCAACGACTCGCGCCTCGGTTGGCGGGAGAAGGTTCGCATCTGGGCCGAGCTTCCTGACGGAACCAAGGCCGATTACCGGCTCATCAACCACTACGCAACGTCGTGGGTACCCGCTGATCCCACGCTTGATAACACTGTGATGGCGACCTGGGATTCCGGAAAGTCCTCCATCCGCGGCGTCTACATTAACTATGCCAAGAACACGGACAACGTCCTGGCCAAGCCGGATCGTAATGATTGGGCTGTTTCCGGCGAGGGTAATAACGTCGGCAAGGGTCTTGATGGCTCTGTTGGCGGAACCGTGTTCTGGAACGCAAACGTTCCCAACGGCGCCATAGACTTCTCCACGTCGATGCTCTACCAGGGCGGAGCGGACTACCCGCTCTCTGGAATCACGATCCAGGGATCTTACCTCAGCGATGAGGCGGTCGCCGCGATTAAGGTGCACGCTGCTGCGGCCTTCGCGGGCAAGACCCTGCGTGGAAACGGCTGGACCGCGACCGACGAGAACTCGCTGCAGGCCTGGATCAGCGAGCAGATTAAGGCTGATCCCACTTGGGTTGCAGAGACCGTCACCGCAACGACGGGCGCGGACGGGAAGTACCAGCTGTACTTCCGTGGCATCTACGGAAACTCGGCTAACGCCTGTGGCATCACTGGTGATAAGTGTCATAAGTTGGCCGACTCGTGGGACACGGGCTCGTTCCTGAACGGTAACCTGCAATCCAAGCACACCAACTGGGACTGGATGTACGTCGCCCCGGTTGATCTTCCGAACAACGTTGGCGTCATGTCGCCGTGGTCGATCCAGCGCTGGCAGCGTGTCGATGGGCGCGGAACCTGGAACGGTGCCAACTTCGGCCAGGTTGGATTCGCCGTCGGCGGCACGATCGACAGTGTGACTTTGGCGGACATCCTTCTGTCCCCGGCGCCACTCGAGTTCGACGTCGTCAACTACGACACCCAGCTCAACCCTGCCGCGCCTGGCGACACCGCCAAGACGTACACCGGCGGCGTGCTGACGAACGAGAACCTCACCTACGACATCGTCTGGACGGACCAAAAGGGAAACCAGGTCCACGAGTGTACGGGTCTCACGCCGGACACGAACCTGAGCCTTGCCTCGTGTGACTACCAGGTCCCCGCCGACCTGACCGCCGACACGGTCTACACCGCCACCCTGTACGGCGTGAACGATGGTAAGAGGGGTGCGTCTCTCGGTTCGGACGCTTTCCTCGCCACGCGCGGCACCGAGCTGCCGTGGGGCTCGAAGTACTCCGACTACGATGAGGAAGCACTTCCCAAGGCACCGGACGGGACGACCCTCTCTGGGCTCACCGCTGACGGCCTGCCTGACGGCCTGAGCATGGATCCCGACACCGGCAAGATCACGGGCAAGCCGACCGAGACCGGCCGCTTCCTCGTGAAGGTGACTGGAAACGCTTCCGTTCCGCGCGATGGCGCCGACCCCGTCGACGTCCGTCTTGCGCGCACCTACATCGTCGTTGTCACGGACACCCCGCTCATGGCGGGCGTTCGCGGCACCGAATACAACCAGGAAGTCACGCCGACCGGATTTGAGGACTCCGGCTACACGCTGGGCGAGATCAAGTCGGTGGACAACCTGCCCGCGGGTCTGACTTATAACGCAGACACGAAGACGATCACCGGCACTCCGACCGAGATCGTCACCGCTGACGAGCAACAGCCGAACGTCACCGTCACCTACACCGTGACGCGCGAGACTCCGAATGGGACGGAAACCAAGGACGTTACGGATATTGTTCCGTTGCCGGTGGTTGCCGGCGACTCGGATGGCGATGGGGTTCCGGATCCG
>NZ_KV793239.1:0-53390 GCF_001808405.1 Trueperella sp. HMSC08B05
CCCGATCATCGTTTCCGGATAACCGTTGTTCCTGCTTATTGACCCATTTATAGTACCCGGACCGTGACACTTTTAACAAGCGTGCCATGCGGTTGATGCTGTAGTTCGCCTTCTCCTGTCGCATTAGTTCGAACTTTTCTGTTCGCGTTGCTTCGCGGCGAAGAAGGCTGTCGCTTTTGACAAGAACTCATTGTCTAGCCTGGCCTCTGCCAGCTCACGACGCAGACGAGCAACCTCAGCGCGAAGATCTGTCTCGCTTAATCCATCGCTGGAACCTCGGCGCTGTTTTTCATCTTTGACCCACTTGCCCAAAAGCCCCGGGGCGACACCGATCTCTCGGGCCACATGAGCAATCGGACGCTGCGACTCAATCACGAGATTCGCAGCTTCACGCCGGTACTCCGGCGTGTACTTCTTGCGTTGTTGACTCACAATGAACATCCTCTCCTACGGACACAACATCCGTACAAGTCGGGTGTCCACTAAACGAGGGTAACCTCAGCTGCGCTTGCGGATGCTAGGCGCAGTTGCGCACGAGATAGGGACAATGGCAATACCGATCGCCCCGGGAGTGAGACAATCAAGCATGTGTTCCACGAATCGCAGCTCGTGCAGGTCTTCCTTAGTTTTGGCGTAAGGCGGGTTAATCAAACCAACTGTCGCTTTGTGGGACTTGACGCCTTTGGTGATGGCGGTGTCAAAACAAGACCCTTGGTAGAGGTTGGCCTTCCCGTCACCGCGCAGGATCATGTTTGAAGCCGCTAGGGCGTACATGCTCGGGTTTTGTTCGACGCCGATCAGTTGGTTTTTCTTGATCGACTCAATCTCGTCTTGCGTGATCGCAGTACGGACCATCTGGTTCATTGCCGAGATTAGGAAGCCTCCAGTACCAGCGCAGGTGTCAAGCACGATGCTGTCCTTATCGACGTTGGCAAGCAGGCTAAACAGCTCAGTGATGTGCTTCGGCGTGAGTACAATCCCCAACCCTTTGCCGTCACCGCCTGTGTACTTCAGGAACTCACCGTAGAAAGCTCCCACAACGTCGAAGTCGTGATAAACGGTGATAAAGGGCAGCACCTTCTCCGCAAGCAGGGTCACGATTTCGTGTAACAAGCCCTGCGGATAGGCTTTGGTAGCTTTACCCAGCTCTGGGTGCACTTGGATGCCAGTAAACGGCTGGGTCATGTTCGTTATCTTGGCGAACGGGATTTGCGCAGACCCGATGACTTTCTGGATCGTTTGCATCCAGAAGTCGGGCAAGTCTTTCGCACCATATGCTTCGTAGGTCTTTGCAAAGACAGGGTCGTTGAGCGCGATTAGGCTACCCGCGACGGCGAGAGGCTTCTCTTTCTCTTCTAGCTCCGCTTCATCCCTCATGAAAGCGTGCATTTCCTGAGAGAACGAAATGAGGTCTTTTGTTCGCTTTGCCTGAACAGAAGGATCGAACGATGCGGCGGTAATGAGGTCATCAAGGCTGACAAGTTCGGTAATCGCTGCACCGCTCGGGGCCTTAAGCGGGCGTGCTTCCTTCTCTCCTTTGGTGGTGACAAAGAAGGACCATTCACTATGTGCAGGCGTGCCCGAGACTGCAATCGAGATCACGGTGTATTTGTGTGTCAGAAAACTTGCGTAGTGCAGAACACCGTCAACCGCGAAGTCTTTAGGGCGATCACGATTTTCCGACTCGTGCCAACGTGTCTCTGCCTTGCACTCGATAACCACGATCATGTCGGGGGTGTCGGGGGCAGTGATGATGAACTCCGGGAAACCACCACCGCCGCCGCCAGTTTTCGACGCCTTCGACAAAGACTTGCGAACCAGCTCAATGGCGGATTGCTGCTTCTCAACGATGATCTTCTCTGCATCCTCGTAATATCCGAGGTTGCGGAGCTTTTCATCGACTAAGTCTTCTGTAATCCGCTCGTTTGCCATGCGGGCACTCCCTATCCAAGTCTGGCCGATCCTCCACATCTCGCCCCTGAGATGTAACGATGTACACATGGCAGGATGCGAAGCCGCCCGGGATCGTTGCGTGAAACGCGGCGTGTAACAAAAACGCAAATTACCGCTACCGTACAACCCGGGTTCTTGCTTTCGGCGCTCGACATGCGGGGTGGAAACAGTCGTGTAATACTTTCCCCGAACGCCACGGTTGAGCAGTGTCACCCCCGATACACGAAGGCAGATCTCCCCCGAACTGCCGGCTCCGTGGCGTTCCTTCGTAGGAGCGTCGCGCGTCGCAGCACATGCGCGCGATTGTTGACGTGTCACACACTGCAACCTAGTTCCACACGATCTGGACTGATTCGGGGTTAAAGGTCTTGCTTCCGCGCACGCCACGGCGCAGGCGCACCTGGCACAGGGTGTTGATGACACGGCGCTGCACGGCAAGCTCTGCGTTGTCGAAGGCGTCCACGGGCGAGGCGTAGCCGGTTGTGTCGAGCAGCGCCGATGCGCCAGCAAGGCGGGCACGGCGCGTTTCGAGTTTCTCGATCTGCGGCTCATAACGGTTTCGCGCGCGCTTGAGGTCACGGGCCTCGATAAGCTCCTCGTCGTAGTCAGCCTGGACGCGGGCGAGCTTTGCGCGAAGCTCAGCGAGTTCGTCGTCGATGGCGTCGACCTCGTCGTCATCCGCAGTCGGCAACAGGTCTGCTAGGTCGTCACGACCAAGGCGGGCGCGGATCACGGCGAGCACAAAATCATCGACGCTATGCGTGCGCACTAAGCCACAGGCGGCGCAGCGGTAGCGGTCGGCATGCGTGCGCACGGGATTGCCACACTCGTCGCAGACATACAGACCCGAGCCAAGATGGCGGCGAGTATTACG
This sequence comes from Trueperella sp. HMSC08B05, assembly GCF_001808405.1. Taxonomy (NCBI): domain Bacteria; kingdom Bacillati; phylum Actinomycetota; class Actinomycetes; order Actinomycetales; family Actinomycetaceae; genus Trueperella; species Trueperella sp. HMSC08B05. Next base: position 2,828 of record NZ_KV793239.1, read on the forward strand.
CCGCTCCTTGTTGGTCAGCCGGTCGGGATCATCGAGCACGTTCTGCACGCGCCACCACAGATCGGGTGTGACGATCGGCTCCCACTGCCCTTTCACCGGCTCGCCGGTATCGGGGTCGCGGACGATATGCGTGACACGGCGGTATTTGTTCTTCACGCCTTTGCGCTTGGCCTTCTTATAAGTGGAGTAACCCGCATACACGGGGTTGCGCAGGATCGAGTGCAACGACGTGTAGGCCCACGGCTGCGCGTCGGGAACCGGCTTTTCTTCCTGGCCTTCAGCGCGGCGTCGAGCGTTGCGCTCTGTGACCACGGTGTACATATGGCGCGGCGTGGTCGGGATATCCGGCAAGCCCGGTTGATCGACCCCAGATAAGGCGCGCGCAATGTCGCGCATGGAGTTGCCCCTCTCGACAGCGCGGAACATACCGAGCACGGCGGCGGCTTCGGATGGAATGATCTCGCCGGTGGAGGTGTAGCCGATAGGGCGCACACCGCCGGAGTACCAGCGGCCCTGCTCGGCGCGTTGCTGTTGCGCACGAGACTGGCGCATGCTCTTTCGCTCGATCTCGCCGCGTGCCACGGCTGCTTTGATGCGCGCGTACATTCTGCCGCCGTCGGTGGCAAGGTCAGCATCACCGTTCGCAGTGACGAGTTTCAGCCCCTGCTCCTCTGCCCTGTCGATCCACTCTTCGAGCTGCCAGGGCTGTCGTGTGAGGCGGTCGAGGTCCCAGCAAATGATCGCGTCGATCTCGCCGCGCTCAAAGGACGCCACCATCGCGTCGTAGTCGGGGCGGTCCACGTCCTTCTTCGACGCGGAGATCGACTGATCGACGTAGGTATGCACGACGTCCCAGCCGCGTTGCTCGGCAAGGGCTTCGCAGTCCTGGCGCTGCCGGTCGATGGCGAGGCCGTCCATGGCAGCATCGAGCGAGATACGGAGGTAAATAGCAGCACGTGTTGTCATGCCGCTAACACTAGCGCGCCTCAGGTTACATTGAAACGAAACTCCACGACGTCGCCGTCGGCCATCACGTAGTCCTTGCCCTCCATGCGCACGCGCCCATGCGCCCTGGCCTCGGCCATGGAGCCGAACTCCACCAGCTCGTCGTAGGAGACCACCTGCGCCTTGATGAAGCCGCGCTCGAAGTCGGTGTGGATGACGCCGGCGGCCTGCGGTGCAGTCCAGCCCTTGTGGATGGTCCAGGCACGGGCTTCTTTCGGGCCGGCGGTGAGGTAGGTTTGCAGGCCAAGGGTGTCGAAGCCGACCCGGGCCAGCTTGTCCAGGCCGGACTCATCCTGGCCGGTGGATTCGAGCAACTCCCGGGCCTCGTCCGGTTCGAGCTCGATGAGCTCGGCTTCGAACTTGGCGTCGAGGAAGATCGCCTCGGCGGGCGCCACCAGCTGACGTAGCTCTTCCTGCATCGCGGCGTTGGCCAGCCCGTCGTCGTCGGTGTTGAAGACGTAGATGAAGGGCTTGGTGGTCATGAGCTGGAAGGACTTGAGGATGTCCTGGTCGAGGTGGATGCCTGCGGAGGACAGGGTTTTGCCGTCGTAGAGGATCTCGAGCGCGTCCTTGGCGGTTTGCACGTGCTCGGGGCCGATTTTCTTGCCGGTCAGTTCCTTCTGTAGGCGCGGGAGTTGCTTTTCGAGGGTCTGGATGTCGGCGAGGACGAGCTCGGTGGTGATCGTGTCGATATCGGACTTCGGGTCCACCTTGCCGTCCACGTGCGTGACGTCCGGGTCCGCGAACGCGCGCGTGACCTGGCAGATCGCGTCGGCCTCGCGGATGTTGGCGAGGAACTGGTTGCCAAGGCCCTCCCCCTCGGACGCACCGCGCACGATCCCCGCGATATCCACAAACGACACCGTAGCCGGCAGGACCTTCTGCGAGCCGAAGATCTCGGCCAGCTTCTCCAGGCGCGGGTCCGGCAGCGGCACCACGCCCACGTTCGGCTCAATCGTGGCGAACGGGTAGTTCGCGGCCAGCACGTTGGCGCGCGTCAGGGCGTTAAAGAGGGTCGACTTACCGACGTTGGGCAGTCCAGCAATACCAATTGTTAAGCTCACGGCCCCAGTCTAGTTGCCGCGCGTTTCTTTCCCAAAGTGGCAGGCTTTCTCCGACGACGACGGGCGGCCGGTCGCGGCACGAGCTCCCGTCGCGACGACGCCCGGCAGAAAGACGACGCCCGGCAGAAAAACTTGTCGGAGGGCGGCGATAGTGTGGAGGCATGATCTCGACACCTCTATTTGTTGTATTCGTGGCACTCGCCGCGGCGCTGGGCGCGGCGCTCGGGTGGCTGGCGGCATCCGCGCGGGCGGGCAATGCCACAGCGGAGTGCGCCGAAGAAGTGGCGGCGTTGCGGGCGCGGGTGGCGCAGGCCGACGCCCGCGCAGAGCGGCTCCTGGAGGAGAATGAGGGCCTCATCCAGCGCTCACGCGACGACGCCAATATCCTCCAAGCGCTCTCCCCCATCACTCAGCAACTCGACAGGGTGAGTGCGCACGTACGTAGCTTGGAGACGACGGCGGTCACCCAGCATTCGGAGATGGTTACGCACATGCGCCGCGAGGCGCAGATCGGCGCCGAGCTGTCCTCGGCCACGGCCTCCCTCAACGCGGCGTTGCGCTCCACCACGGCCCGCGGTCAGTGGGGCGAGGTCCAGTTACGGCGGATCGTGGAGGCTGCCGGGATGCTCGAGCACGTGGACGTGGACATCCAGGTTGCCTCCAAGCGCTTCGCGGGCGGGAAGGGCAAGGACTCCACGCTCAGGCCGGACGCGATCATCCACCTGCCTGGCGATGGGCACCTGGCCATCGATTCGAAGGCACCCATGGATTCCTACCTGCTCGCGATGGAGATCCCGGCCGACGATCCGGCCGCCGCCCCGGAACGGGCGGAGTTGCTGCAGAAGCACGCTAAAGCTCTGCGCGCCCACGTTGGTGAGCTCATCAAGCGCAACTACCCGGGTGACTTCCCGGAGTCCCCACAGGTCACCATCTTGTTCCTGCCCTCGGAGGCATTGCTCGCGGAGGCAACTCAGGCCGACCCCACCCTGCTCGAGTACGCCCTGGGCAGGGGCGTGGTACTCGCATCGCCCTCCTCACTGCTGGCGATCCTGCGCACGGTGGCGTCGGTGTGGACGTCGGCGGCGGCATCCGCCGAGGCGCGGGACATCGTGGAACTCGGGCGCACGTTGGTCGAACGTATCTCCGTGGTGGTGAGCCACCTTGAGCGGCTGGGCAAGAGCATTGGCCAGTCGGTCAACCACTACAACGCCGCCGTGAGTTCCATCGAATCGCGGCTTCTGGTCTCGGCGCGCTCGCTGTCCTCTCTCCAGCCGAGCGCGCCACACGCCCTGGACGGGCCGCCGCCCGTGCGAGATGCGAGCGCTCAGGTGGTGGAGTTCCGCTCCCCCGAGCTGTCGCACAGGGAGGGGTGATACCAGAGTGAGCGTGAGATGAACTAGGCGCCGGCGATGTTGCCAGTCCCCCGCGCGTTCGACACGCGGCCGCGTTCCCCGGCGCTGCGGGCCCGGTGCGGTCGGTCGGGCTCCACGCCCACGGCCTTGAGGTCGGCGCGCAGGTTCTTCGGCAGGGAGAACTGCACGTCCTCCTGCACGGTGGTAACGGGGATGACCTCGGTGTACCCGCGCGCCTTGAGCGCCTCGACCACGTCGCGCACCAGGATCTCCGGCACGGACGCACCCGAGGTGACGCCCACGGTCATCGCGCCCTCGAACCACTCGGGCTGGAGCTCGTCGGCCTTGTCCACCCGGTAAGAAGCGCCGGCCCCGGCCTCGAGCGCCACCTCCATGAGGCGCACCGAGTTCGAGGAGTTCGCCGAGCCCACGGTGATGACCACGTCAGATTCGGGCGCCATCTTCTTCACCGCCACCTGGCGGTTCTGCGTGGCGTAGCAAATGTTGTCACTCGGCGGGTCGATGAGGTTGGGGAAACGCTCGCGCAGGGCGCGCACGATCTCCATCGTCTCGTCCACCGATAGCGTGGTCTGCGAGATCCACGCCACCCGGTCCGGGTCGCGCACCTCCACCCCCGCCACGTCTTCGATCCCGTTGACGATCTGGATGTGGGAGGGCGCCTCGCCGTACGTGCCCTCCACTTCCTCATGCCCGGTGTGGCCGATGAGGAGGATGTCGTAGTCGTCGTCGGCAAAACGGACAGCCTGCTTGTGCACTTTGGTCACGAGCGGGCAGGTGGCGTCGATGGTCTGCAGCTGGCGGCTCTCGGCCTGCCTGTGCACCTCGGGCGAGACGCCGTGCGCAGAAAAGACAACGCGCGCGCCTTCTGGCACCTCGTCGGTCTCATCCACAAAGATCGCGCCGCGCGCCGTGAGCGTCTCCACCACGAACTTGTTGTGCACGATCTCCTTGCGCACGTACACCGGCGCCCCGTACAGCTCGAGCGCCTTCTCCACCGCGTCCACCGCCCGATCCACGCCGGCGCAATAGCCGCGCGGGCTCGCCACCAGGATCCGCTTGCCCTCCGGGCTCGGCTCGGACGGGATGTCCTGCGGGAAGGCCGACGCGCCGGCCAGGGTGACGGGAAGCTCCTTGATCTCATTCACGCCGCAATCCTATCGGCATTGCCGCCGTTCCGCCCGCCCGCGCGCACGACGACGCCGCCCACCTTCCCCACGACGCGCGGCCCCCGCCAGGCCGCCGCCCCTCACCGTGCGCCCAGTCCCGGCAATCGCGCTCGCCCAACCGGTAGGCTGTTCACGTGAGCATCAAAGTCCCGGACGACCTGCCCCAGCTGGCCCATCTCACCAGCCCCGAGCACCCATGGCCGTTGCGCCTGCTGTCAGCGAAGATTGGTGAGTACGTGGCGAAGATGTCGCGTCTATGGGTGGAGGGGGAAGTCATCCAGCTCAATCGCCGCGCGAACGCCCGGGTCCAGTTCTTTACGCTTGCCGACCTCGAAGAGAAGATGACGATCACGTGCAAGATCTGGTCGCACAATTTACCGCCCACGATCAGCGAGGGCTCGCGCGTCATCATTGCCGCCAAGCCTGACTTTTGGACGGGCAACGGTTCCCTGTCGTTGCAGGTGGACGAGATCCGCACGGTCGGCGTCGGCGACCTCCTGGCCCGCATCGAGCAGCTTAAAGTCAAGCTCGCGGCCGAAGGCCTATTCGACCCGGCGAAGAAGAAGCCCCTGCCCTTCCTTCCGCGCAAGATTGGCCTCATCTGCGGGCGTAACACGCAGGCGATGCACGACGTCGTCGAGAACGTCCAGCGCCGCTGGGCTGCGGCGCGCTTCGAGATCCGCGAGGTGCAAGTGCAGGGCGCGGGCGCCGTCGATGCGATGATCCCCGCGCTCCAGGAGTTGGACGCGATCAACGACGTCGACGTCATCGTCCTCGCCCGCGGAGGCGGCTCCGTGGAGGATCTGTTCCCGTTTTCCGACGAGCGGCTGGTCCGGGCAGCTTTCTCCGCCACCACTCCGATCGTCTCCGCAATCGGGCATGAGCCGGACTCTCCTGTGCTCGACTTCGTGGCTGACTTCCGCGCCTCCACTCCCACGGATGCGGCGAAGAATATCGTGCCCGATGTGGGTGAGGAGCGCCAGGGGCTGACGACCACCGTCCGCCGGGGCCGGATCGCGGTGGACCACCTGCTTGACTTGGCCTTGAGCGAACTGGCCACGCTCCGCGCCCGCCCCTCCCTCACCCACCCCGAGGCGATGGTGGACAACCGTGCCGAAGACCTTGCTAACCTGCGCGAATGGTCCCACGTCCACATCCGCCGGATCCTCGACTCTCACGTCACCGCGCTCGAGGCCGAGCTCGGCAGACTGCGGACCTTGTCCCCACTGTCGACGCTGAAGAGGGGCTACGCTGTCATTAGAACCGAGGATGGACTCGTGGGCAGCGTGGCCGGCGTCGCCGTAGGTGCCGCGGCTCGCGCAACGCTCCATGACGGCACCCTCGACATGACGATCGACCACGTCACGAAGGGATGATCATGGCAAAGGCCCCGCGCCCGCAGGAGCTCGATGAGAAGGTAGCCGAGCTCAGTTACGAAGATGCCCGTTCGCGGCTGGTCGAGATCGTCACGCGCCTCGAACAGGGCAACATCCCCCTCGAGGAGGCCCTCACGATGTGGGAGCTGGGTGAGGCGCTGGCCCGGCGTTGCGAGTCGTGGCTCGACGGCGCCCGCGAGCGCCTCCGCGCCGCCCAGACCGCCGCCGCTTCTTCCCCTGCCAGCTCCGTCCCGGAAGAGGAGGAGTGATGAGCTGCCTTGTGATCGGTGAGTCCCTCATCGACGTCGTCAAGCGCGGCCCGACTGAGACCACGCGCCACCCGGGCGGTTCCCCGATGAACGTGGCCGTGGGCCTGGCGCGCCTGGGACGCCGGGTCACGCTCCTCACCCGTTTTGGTGATGATTTTGATGGCGATACGATCCGCGACTACGTGGAAAGCGCCGGCGTCACGCTCATGCCGGGGGCGGTGGACACGGACGCGACGTCGATCGCGATGGCGTCCCTTGACGAGCACGGGCATGCCACCTACCGCTTTGACGTGCACTCGGCGTACGTGGACCCGCCGGCGGCCGGCGAAAAGCGCGCCGCCTTGCTCGCTCACCCGCCGCTCCACGTTCACATCGGCTCGATCGGCGCCCACCTGCGCCCGGGCTCGGACACGGTGCGCCGCTGGATCGAGCTATTGAGCTCGTATTCGACCGTCTCCTATGACCCGAACGTGCGCCTGTCGATCCTCGGCTCGTCGGCGTCGATCGTGGCGGACATGGAGGCGATGCTGCCCTACATTGACATCGTCAAGGCCTCCACCGACGACCTGGCGATGCTTTATGGTCCCGACGTCGACCCGGCGGCGTTCGTCAGCCACCTGTTCGAACGTGGGGTGAAGTTTGTGGCGATCACCGACGGGCCGAACGGCTCGCGCTTCTTCACCCCCACCACCTCGGTCCACATCCCGGCCCCGCAGGTAGAGGTGGTGGACACGGTGGGCGCCGGGGATGCCATGATGGCCGCGCTCATCGACTCCCTCGCCCGGATCTCCGTACTCGGCGAGGACCGTGCGCGTCTGACCTCGATCTCCTCCCAGATGCTGCAGTCCGTGGGCGAGTACGCCTCGCGCGCGGCCGGCATCACGGTGTCGCGTGCGGGGGCCAACCCGCCTACGCGGGCCGAGCTCAACGACGTCGTGGCAAACCTCCTATAGCTACTTGCCCATGCGCCGCTCGCGGGCGGCATAGTCGCGCAGAGCGCGCAGGAGGTCTGTGCGGCGGAATTCGGGCCAGTAGGCCTCGCAGAAGTAGAGCTCGGTGTGGACGGTTTGCCACAGCATGAAGCCACTCATGCGCTGTTCGCCGGAGGTGCGAATAATGAGGTCCGGGTCTGGCTGGCCCTTGGTGTACATGTGCTCGGTGATGGTGCTGATGTTGATCTCGTCGGCCACCTGCTCGAGCGTGGCGCCTTCCTTGGCACGTTCACGCAGGTAGGTGCGCACGGCGTCGGTGATCTCGTGACGCCCGCCATAGCCGACGGCGATGTTGACTGTCATCCCCGACGAGCCCGCGGTGCGTTCCTCGGTGGCGCGCAGGCGGGCAGCAAACTCCTCGGGCACCAGCTTCAGGTCGCCGATGATGCGGATCTTCCAGCGCCCGCCGAGGGTTTCCACGGTCTCGGCGATGATCGCCATGAGCGGGGCGAGCTCGTCGGGCGAGCGCTTGAGATTATCGGTGGACAGCATCCACAGGGTGACGATCTGGATTCCGGCCTCCGCGCACCAGTCCAGCACCTCGCTCACGTGGTCGGCGCCCTTGCGGTGCCCCGCCGACGCCGACGAGCCCAGCTGCTTGGCCCAGCGCCTGTTGCCATCCAGGATGATGCCCACGTGGCAGGGCCGGCGCTCCGGGTCGATTTCGCGCGCGAGGCGGCGCTCGTAGAGCGAGTAAAGAAAATCGGGGACGCGCATGGGCCAACCTTTCCTTCCACCGGTATACATTTCCCAGTTTAGCCGCACTCCCGCCGCGAGGGTCTGCCACTGCATTCCCTTCACCCTTTGTTCCGCCCGGTGCGAGGATTAGGGTAAAGATATGATCGATCAAGCAAATCCCGCGGGCAGCGACATCGGGCCCGCCACTCCGGTGCCCCCGGTCGAACAGGCGCCCTCCTCGCGCGCCGAGCGCAAGGCCTACTATTCGGCCCTGCCCAAGCCGAAGGTGCGCGGGTGGATTCACGCCATCACCGCTCCCCTGGCTCTTGCCAACGGCATCCTCCTCATCATCTTCGCCTCCGGCACGGCCGCAACCCTCGCGTGCGTGGTCTTCGCCCTGTCGGCCGTCCTCCTCTTCGGCAATTCGGGCCTGTACCACCTGGGAAACTGGGGCGAGAAGGTCCACGCCATCCTGCGGCGCATCGATCACGCCAACATCTTCCTCCTCATCGCCGGCACCTACACCCCGCTATCCGTGGTGCTGCTTCCCACCAAGACTGCCGCGCTCGTGCTCGGGATCGTGTGGAGCGGAGCGATCGTCGGCACGCTCATCCACGTGTTCAAGTTGCACGCTCCGCGCTGGTTCCTTGTGGCGCTCTACGTGGCCCTCGGCTGGGTGGCGATCTGGTTCCTGCCCAGCTTCTGGCGCACGGGCGGTGCGGCGATCGTGGTCCTCCTCATCGCCGGCGGCGTGGCCTACACGATCGGCGCCGTGATGTACGCGCTACGCTGGCCGAACCCGTGGCCCAAGTGGTTCGGCTTCCACGAGTTCTTCCACACGGGCACCGTGATCGGCTACGCCTGCCACTCGGTGGCCGTGTGGCTGGCGCTCTTCGTGTAGGGGCGCCGATTGAAACAAACTGGACGATTTTGGGGTCATCCGCTCATATACGAAGATCGCCCCAGAATCGTCCAGTTTTCTTAAATTCCGCCGGGCCGTTACTCGACCAGCTCCACGCCCGGCACCCGCTCGAACAGGTCGGTCTCGACGCCGGCCGCGTGCCCGACCGTCGTGAGCGCCAGCACGTACTCTTCCCACGGCCAGATCTTGGCCTCCAGCTCGCGGGGCATCGCGAAGAAGAAGCCGTCGGGGTCGATCTGGCTGGCGTGGGCCAGCAGGGCGGCGTCGCGCTGGGGGAAGAAGTCGGCCACGTCGACGCGGGCGGAGGGCTGGATCGCCACCGTGTCGCGCGCGAGCCACCCCTCGAACGGGCTGTCCTGACCCGCGGCGCGCAGGGCCGAATCGAAGGCCTCGATGCGCGGCCTGTTAAACATGACGTCGTAATACACCTTCGACACCTGCCACGGCTCGCCTGCCTCAGGGTAGGCCTGGGGATCGTGGGCGGCGGCAACCGCCATGATCGAGGCGACGTGCGTGCGGATATGGTCCGGGTGCGGGTAGCCGCCGTTCTCGTTGTAGGTCAGCAGCACCTGCGGTTTAAACTCGCGGATCTGCCGGACGAGCGCGCCAACGACGACGTCGAGCGGCGCCATCGCAAAGCACCCCGGGTCCAAGGCCGGGAGCGGATCACCTTCGGGCAGGCCGGAGTCGATGAAGCCCAGCCACACGTGCTCGATCCCGAGCGCCTCGGCAGCGCGGGCCATCTCCTCGCGACGCGCGGCCGGGAGGTTGGCCGCCAGGTCGGCGTCGTTGAAAAGGCGCGGGTTGAGGATGTCGCCGCGCTCGCCGCCAGTACACGTGACGACGCGGACCCTGCCATGCTTGGCGTACTTGGCCATCGTGCCGGCCCCCTTGGACGATTCGTCGTCCGGGTGGGCGTGGACTGCCATCAGTCTGCGTTCTGCCACAGTTCCTCCTCGTCAATAGTTACCACGGCAGAGTATAGAGCAACGTCAAGAGCAGGGCCGAGCGCAAACCACTTTCTCACACGCCCGCGCGCGGGGTTCTCCGCCCTGAGGAAACACGTCCGCGGCCCCTTGAAGCGGGCACGTTCTTGGTGTTATTCTCGCCAGATACATGCCCGAAATGGCGGGCATGTTTTTGTTGCCGTGGGGCGCGCAGGAGCGCTCGCACTATAAGGAGGAACCTCATGGCTGAGACCACGTGGCTGTCGAAGGAGTCGTTCGATCGCCTGTCCGCTGAGCTGGAGGAAATGAAGACCACCGGCCGCGCCGAAATCGCCCAGCGCATCGAGGCGGCCCGCTCGGAGGGCGACCTGCGCGAGAACGGCGGCTACCATGCCGCGCGCGAGGAGCAGTCCAAAATGGAGGGCCGCATCCAGGAGCTGACCTACCTCCTCGAGCATGCTGAGGTGGGCGAGGGCTCGAAGGATACCGGCGTGGTCGCCCCGGGCCTCATCATCACGGCCACTGTCAACGGCAAGGAGAAGCGCTTCCTGCTCGGTGCCCGCCAGGCGCAGGACTGGGTGGACGTGGACGTCTATCCCGAATCCGCGCCGCTGGGCGAGGCGATCATGGGCCTGAAGGTGGGCGATTCCACCTCCTACATCGCACCGAACGGCAAGGAATTCACTGTCGATATCCTGTCGATCGAGGCCAACTAGTGTTCATTCGCCGCCCCACCCCCACGATGGTGTCGCCCGAGGCCGCGCTGCCCGGGCGGGCCGAGCCGATCCTGGTCAACCCCGCCCGGCACCTGAAGCTAGGCACGGATATCCTCGCGCCCGCGGCCCACGGCCAGTTCGAAATATTCCTCGCCGCCGGCTGCTACTGGGGCGTGGAGGAGATCATGTGGGACCTGCCCGGCGTGGTCACCACATCGGTGGGCTTCATGGGCGGCTTCACGCCCAACCCCACGTACGGTGAGGTCTGCACCGGGCTCACCGGGCATACCGAAACCGTCCGCGTGGTCTATTCTGGCGCGGAGGCGCTGCCGCTCATTCTCAAGACGTTCTGGGAGTGCCACGACCCGACCTCGCTCAACGCCCAAGGTAACGACGTGGGCACCCAGTATCGTTCGGCGATTTTCACGACGACGCCCGAGCAGTCGCGCCTCGCCCTCGACTCGCGTGCCGCTTACGACCGCGTGCTGGGTGATGCGGGCCAAAGCCCGATCGTGACGGAGATTGTGGACGCCGCGGATACCACGGGCTACTTCTCCGCCGAGGAAGACCACCAGCAATACCTCATCAAGGTGCCGAACGGCTACCGTTGCCACGCCAAGACGGGGATGGCCTGCCCGATGCCGGGCGCCGGGCCGCTGGCCGGGCTCTAGGGGCTCGGGGCACGAGGGGCTGTGGGCCTTGCCCGGGGCACCGACACGGTAGACTGGGCTCGGCTCTGTTTACTGTTGAAAGGCTGTCATGGACATCATCTACCCTGAAGTGTCGGGCTCGTTCGGCCAGATCCCCGAGCTCACGTTCCCCGAGGGCGCGCAGGCGCCGAAGGGCCTGCGCGTCAAGGTCTTGGAGGAGGGCACCGGCCGCGTCGTGCATGCGGGTGACGAGATCGAGGTCGACTACCACGGCCAGATCTGGGACGGCCCGATTTTTGACTCCTCGTATTACCGTGAGGGCGAGGCCGTTTTCCCGATCGGCGTGGGCATGGTGATCGAGGGCTGGGACGAGGCGATCGTGGGCAAGCAGGTCGGATCGCGTCTGCTCATCTGCGTGCCCCCGTTCAAGGGCTACGGTCCGCAGGGCAACGCGCGCGCCGGCATCAAAGGTGATGATGTCCTGGTATTCGTGGTGGACATCAAAGGCATCCAGGATTCGGCGTTCAACTTCAACACACTTCACGACAACTGATCGGCGCGGGGCGAGCGCGCCCCCGCCGCTTTTGAAAACTTTTGGACAAAGGGGTGTGGCCCTGGCGGTTTCGCCGGGGCCACACCCCTTGAGCTAACGCGCGTGTGCGCTTACTTGGGCAGTTCGACCTCGCTGCCGTCGTCGGCCACGAGGGTGGCCGAGCGCGGCTTGTAGCCGTCGGGGTTGTTCGCCACGATCTGGCGGACCTCGGCCGCGAGCGCCTCGTGGTTCGACCAGTCCTTCGACAGCTGGACCGCCGTGTCGAATTCCTTCTCGATGATGGTGTTCGGACGGTAGGTCAGCGACGACATGACGTAGGTGACAACCAGGTTGACGATGAAGCCGGGCACGATCTCGTACAGGTCGAGTAGGCCGCCGTCGAGGTTGCCCCACACCGCCACAGTTACGGCGCCCATGATCATGCCGGCCAGCGCGCCGAAGCCGGTGAGTTTACGCCAGTAGAGGCTGAGGATGATGGTGGGGCCGAAGGAGGCGCCGAAGCCGGCCCAGGCGAAGGCCACAAGCTTGAGGATCGTGTCGTTCGGGTTGAGGGCGAGGCCGCTGGCGAGCACCGCGATGCCGGCCACCGCGATGCGGGAGAGCATGACGCCCTTCTTGGCCGAAAGCTTGTGGTTGGTGAACGTCATGTAGACGTCCTCGATGAGGGCGGAGGAGCTGACCAGCAGCTGGGAGGAGATCGTGGACATGATGGCCGCGAGGATGGCGGCGAGCATGAAGCCGGCGATCATCGGGTGGAAGAGGAGCTGGCCGAGCACGATGAAGACCTGCTCAGGGTTGGCGAGCAGCGACTCGTCGTGCTTGAAGATGGCCACGCCCACGAGCGCCGTGAAGAGCGCGCCGAACACGGCGAGCAACATCCAGCCGATGCCGATGCGGCGGGCCGCGGGGGCCTCCTTCGGGCTACGCAGCGCCATGAAGCGGACGATGATGTGGGGCTGACCCACATATCCCAAACCCCAGGCGACGGCCGAGATGAGGCCGATCGCGGTCACGTTCTTCAGCGGGTTGAGCAGTTCCGGGTCGATCGAGCGCGTGGTGTCGAGGACGATGTCGAAGCCGCCCACATAGATGACGCCGGCCACGGGGACCAGCACGAGGGCGAGGAGCATGATGGTGCCCTGGACGGCGTCGGTGTAGGACACCGCTAGGAAGCCGCCCACCAGCGTGTAGAACACCGTGATGGCGGCGATGATAACCATGCCCAGCTTGTAGTCCACGCCGAACGCGCCCTCGAAGAAAGTGCCACCGGCCACCATGCCGGAGGAGACGTAGAACGTGAAGTAGAACAGGATGATGAAGCCCGACACGATGCGCAGGCTGTGCGTGGAATCGCGCAGGCGCGAGTCAAGGAAGGACGGGACGGTGATCGAGTTGTTCGATACCTCGGTGTAGGAGCGCAGGCGCGGGGCCACGAACTTCCAGTTCAGCCAGGCGCCGGCCGTCAGGCCAATCGCGATCCAGAATTCGAAAACTCCGGACAGGTAGAGCGCGCCGGGCAGGCCCATGAGGAGCCAGCCGGACATGTCGGAGGCGCCGGCGGACAGGGCAGCAACCGCTGGGTTGAGCTGGCGTCCGCCGAGCATGTAGTCGTCGACATCGGAGGTCTTGCGGTAGGCCCACAGTCCGATACCGATCATGAGGAGGAAGTACAAGATCATCGTGAGGATCTGCCATGCGGTATCGCTCATCAATTTCTCCCTTGTGCTGGTAGGTGTGCCGGTTGCATGTGCGCCATGCAACACGGGCGATTGAAAGTGACAATACCCGAAAAAATTTCGATGTAAAGAGAATTCCGAAAAATGACCACTATTTCGGTAGCTAGGATCCCGTTGCCGATTTACAATGAGGGCACCTGGCCCTCGTCGGCCCCACGACTGCAAAGATGGAGATAATCAGTGGCAACAGTCAAGAATGACGTCGATTTTTCTCAGGTGGCACACGCAGCTATTGACCAGGCGAAGACTTGGGCCAAGCGTTCGGCCTCCTTCCCCGAGGATCGCGCGGGCAAGTTGCTGTCCCAGGTCCTCAAGGGTGAGGGCGGGCTCGACTTCACGGTGCAATTCGTCGACGGCGTGATCCGCCCCGAGGATCCGAAGACCCGGGCAGCCAACCTCAACAAGCTGGCGAAGAAGCCGGCCAGCTTCCTGCCCGCCTACCTGTCACTTCCCGCAAAGGTGGGTGGCGTGCTGGCCCCGGCCTCCCCCACGTTCATCACGGAAGCGGCTTTCCGCGTGTTCCGCATGCTGGTGGGTAACCTTGTGCTGGACACGACGCCGAAGAAGCTCGGCCCGGCGGTGAAGAAGCTGCGGGCCGACGGTTCGCGCCTCAACCTCAACCTGCTGGGCGAGGCCGTGCTGGGGCGCAAGGAGGCGGCGCGTCGCCTGGCGGCGGTCACGGAGCTGCTCGAGTACGACTTCGTGGACTACGTGTCGATCAAGGTCTCCTCGGTGCTCGGCGTTCACAACCCGTGGGGCTACCAGAAGGCGGTGGACCAGGCGATTGAGGCGTTGCTACCGCTGTACCGGGTGGCGAACAAAGGTGGCAAGTTCGTCAATTTGGACATGGAGGAGTACCACGACCTCCACCTCACCATCGACGTCTTCACCGGTATCCTCGACCGCGAGGAGTTTAATAACCTGCGCGCCGGCATCGTGTTGCAGGCCTACCTGCCCGACGCCCTGCCCGCGATGGAGCGTTTGCAGGAGTGGGCCGCCCAGCGCGTGGCGGACGGGGGCGCGCCGGTGAAGGTGCGCCTGGTCAAGGGCGCGAACCTGCCGATGGAGCAGGTGGACGCGCTCATGCACGGCTGGCCGCTTGCCGTCCAGCCGTCGAAGGCCGCCACGGACGCGAACTACATGCGCATCCTCGAGTACGCGTTGCGCCCGGAGCACATTTCGAACGTTAACCTGGGCATCGCCGGCCAGAACCTCTTCACCCTCGGCTTTGGCCTCAACCTCGCCAAGGCGCGCGGAGTCACGGAAGGCTTCGAGGTGGAGATGCTCAAGGGCATGGCCACCAACCAGGCGCTAGCCATCCGCGAGGACGTGGGCCGGATCCTGTACTACGTGCCCGTGGTGGATCCGGCGAACTACGACGTCGCCATCTCCTACCTCGTCCGCCGCCTCGAGGAGTCCGCGGCACACGAAAACTTCATGTCCGGCGTTTTCGAGATCGCTGATAACGACTCCGTCTTCGCCCGCGAGCGCAATCGCTTCGCCACCGGCGTCGTGGCCGCGTTCCCGGAGGCGGACCTGGCGGAGGCCATGGGCCCGCTCAACGAGGTGCCCACGCTTTCCTTCGGGCCGAACCGGCACCAGAACAGGCTGACCGACGACGTCGATCTGCTCACTTCATTCCGTAACACCCCGGATTCGGACCCGTCGCTTCCCGCCAATATCGAGTGGGCGAACCAGATTTTTGCGAAGATGGGCGATTCGGAGCTGGGCGTGCAGGGCGCCGACGACGCGCGGGTGCGCACGGTTGCCGAGATGGAGCAGATCGTGGCCGAGGCACGTAAGGCCGCTCCGGAGTGGGCCGGGCTCAGCGGAGCCGAGCGCGCAAAGATCTTGCGCCGGGCTGGGCAGGTGCTCGGCGAGCGCCGCGCGGAGCTGATCGAGGTGGCCGCCTCGGAGTGTGGGAAGATCGTGGGCGAGGCTGACGTAGAGGTCTCCGAGGCGATCGACTTTGCTAACTACTACGCGGATCTGGCCGAGGAGCTGGACGAGCTGGAGGGCGTGCGCTTCTCCCCCGCGCCCGTCACCGCCGCGATCCCGCCGTGGAATTTCCCGCTGGCGATCCCGGCTGGCTCGGCGCTGGCGCCTTTGGCCACCGGCTCGGTCGTCGTCTTCAAGCCGGCCGAGCAGGCTCGCCGCTGTGGCGCCGTCATCGCCCAAGCCCTGTGGGATGCCGGGGTGTCGAAGGAAGCCCTGCGTCTGGTCGATATCCACCCGGATGAGATGGCCGAGGTGGGCGAGGCGCTCGTCACCGGCTCGGACCAGGTGATTTTGACCGGCTCGATCGAGACTGCGAAGCTGTTCCGCTCCTGGGAGCCGGACCTGGCGGTCTTTGCCGAGACCTCGGGCAAGAACGCCATTATCGTCACCCCGCAGGCCGACATCGACCTCGCGGCGAAGGACCTGGTCCAGTCCGCGTTCGGGCACGCGGGCCAGAAGTGTTCGGCGGCGTCGATTGCGATCCTTGTGGGGGCGATGGGCAAGTCGGAGCGCTTCATTAACCAGGTGGTCGACGCGGCAGAGTCGCTAGTGGTGGACTGGCCGACCAACCCGTCGGCGGAGATGGGCCCGATCATTGAGCCGGCGGCCGGCAAGCTCAAGCGCGGCCTGACCGAGCTGGAGCCGGGCCAGACGTGGCTGCTTAAGCCGCGCCAACTGGACGATTCGGGCCGCCTCTGGTCGCCCGGTATTCGCGACGGCGTCACCCCCGGCCAGGACGCTCACATGACCGAGTATTTCGGCCCGGTGTTGGGCATCATGCGCGCCGAGACCCTGGAGGAAGCGATCCGGCTGCAGAACGCGGTGGAGTTCGGTCTCACGGCCGGCCTGCACTCGCTCGACCCGGACGAGATCAAGCTGTGGCTGTCGAAGGTGGAGGCGGGCAACGTCTACGTTAACCGTGGCACGACGGGCGCGATCGTGCGTCGTCAGCCGTTCGGCGGCTGGAAGCGCTCGCAGGTGGGCACTGGTTCGAAGGCGGGCGGCCCCAACCACCTCATCGGCATGTCGCACGCGGAGCCGGTGGAGGTGGCGGTGCCGGAGTCGTTCGCGACGCTGTCCTACCCCACCCTGGGCGAGTTCGACGCCCTGGCCGACAAGCTGCCGAAGGACGACGCCGGCCAGTACCGTGCCGCGCTGCGTAGCGTGGAGGCGGCACTCAAGGAACACTACCTGTCGGCGCGCGACGTGTCGGCGCTGGGCGTTGAGAAGAACGTGTTCCGCTACCGGCCCACGTCGGTGATGGTGCGCCTGGAGGATCCGGAGCAGTGGTGGAAGGTCGCCCCGATGGTGGCCGGCGCGCTCACGGGCAAGACGTCGGTGGAGCTGAGCGTGGGCGACGACCTGCGCGACACCGTGGCCCAGGCCTTCCGCGCCGCGGGCGCCACGGTCAGCGTGGCATCGCCCGCCCAGTGGCTCTCCGACCTGCCCAAGTCTGGCGCGCACAAGATCCGCTACGTCGGCGACGACGCCCGCGCGGTGGCCGAAGCCGTGGGTGGCTCGGTGGACGTGGCGATTTACGCTGAGCCCGTCACGGGCAATGGTCGGGTGGAACTGCGCCCGTTCTTCCTTGAGCAGGCGGTTGCCGCCACAAATCACCGGTTCGGCGATCACACCAAGTTGCTCGATGGAGTGATTTAGACGCCGTGAACTGAGGTGGGCCGGCCCCGACGCGGGGCCGGCCCACTTGTTTCTTGGAGCCAGGCTTGCTTTCGGTGTCCTAACCCCGGCTCATCGGCAACCGGCGATAGAGCAGCCAGG
Organism: Trueperella sp. HMSC08B05; assembly: GCF_001808405.1. NCBI lineage: Bacteria > Bacillati > Actinomycetota > Actinomycetes > Actinomycetales > Actinomycetaceae > Trueperella > Trueperella sp. HMSC08B05. The sequence continues at coordinate 20,052 of NZ_KV793239.1, forward strand.
TCATTCCCCACAGCGCGGCGGCCGCGGCGAGTGCCAACATCGGCGCCCCGCTGGGGCCGACGTTGACCGAGGGCCAGAACCTCAGGGAGGGCATCATGGGGAAGATGTAGGAAATGAGAGTCGCCGCCGCGTAGGCCACCGCTACCCCGGCGAACACCACCCACCAGACAAAGCGCACGAACAGCGCCGCCACGAAGAGCCCGCCCAGGTAGGCCAGTAGGAACATAACCGGGATGAGCGCCAGGCTCGCGGGCCCCACGCCCGTGAGAACCGGCCTCTCCACCAGCGCCGCCAGCCCCCACATGATCGTAGCCAGCGCGGTGAACGTGGCCGTGAACGTTAAGCCGAGCGCGCTCAGCCGGGAAAAGATCTGCCGCCGGGGCATCCCCGCACCCAGCAGCGTGCGGCTCAGCGCGGCGCCGATGCACCCCATCGCGAAGGCCAGGATAACGCTCAGCGTGATCCCGCCGGCCGCCGAGTTCCAGGCCGTCATCTCCCTGCCCGCGGACTGAATGAGCCCGAACAGGTCGTCGGAAACAAACAGCTGGATGTCCACGGATTCCGGCGCAAGGTAGGCCACCGCCACCGACATGGCGAAGCAGATGAAGACGCTCAAGGTCGCGTCGTGCAGCGCCTCCAGCTCCATCTTCGCCCCGCCCCTCGGCCGCCCAGAGCCCGCAGGTTCGCGCCGGTAGAGCGCGTAGCCGACGCCTGCCAACAGCAGGGCGGACAGGATGAACGCCGTCCACACCCCCATATTGAGATTCATGATTCCTTCCCCTCTCCCGTACCTGCCAGCTCTGCGAGCGCCTGCGCGCCCGTGCGCCTGTGATTGATTGCCGCGAGCACGTCCGTCAGCGATGCCACGCGGTCGGTGGAGTAGGCCGCCCGGACGTCGTCGGCACTGCCCGATGTCACCAGCTGACCCTCCTCCATGATGAGCACGTTCTCCAGCAGGTCCTCGAGCTCGTCGACGTTATGGTTGGAGATGATGATCGTGCGCGGGTGGTCGATGAAGTCCCGCAGCAGAACGTCGTAGAAGTCGCGCCGGAGCACCGCGTCCATGCCGAGGTGGACCTCGTCGAAGATCGTGAGTGGGGCGCGGGAGGCGACGCCGAGCGCCGCGAAGAACGCCGACTTCTGCCCGCGCGAGAGCCTGGTCGGGCTCTTCTTCAGCGGGATCTCCCACGCGTCCAGCACCGAGTAGGCGACGTCGCTGTTGAACGTGGGGCGCACGCGCTCCCACAGGTCGATCGTCCGCGTCAGCCGCTGGTCCTGGAACACGGACGTGGACTCGGAGATGAGGGCGATGTTCGGCATGACGCGCGGGTTGTCCCACACGGGCTCGCCCCCAACCGTGACCCTGCCCGTGGCCCGCAGCTGGCCGGCGATCAGCATCTCCAGCGTGGACTTGCCCGAGCCGTTGCGGCCGAGCAGGCCGGTGATCTTGCCGCGCTCGATCGTGCCCGACACGCCCCTCACCGCCGGGTGGCGGAAGTAGCTGTAGCCGACGTCCTCGAGTGCGACCTCATAGGGTGGGATGGTGGTCATTTCTCCTCCAAGAAGTCGTTGACGAATGCGCGGATGACCTCCGGCGTGAAGCCGAGGGCGAGACCCTCGGCGAGGACCGGACCGAGGCGGTCGGCCGCGTAGGCCTGCCGGCCGCCGGAGCGAAGGATTGTGGCGGCGTCGGCGGTGACGAACATTCCGATGCCGCGATGCTTGAAGATGATGCCCTCCGCCGTGAGCTCGTTGAACGCCTTGTTCGCCGTGGCCGGGTTTATCCGGTAGGTGGTGGCGTATTTCGTGGTGGACATGAGCTGATCACCTGCCTGTAGCTCGCCGCGGATGATCCGGCGGCGGATGTCCTGCGCGATCTGTTGGTAGATCGGCGTTTTCGAGTCAAACTCGAGGTCGTCCACGGGCCCTCCTTTCCACATGAGCGGCGCCACTTAGTTAGTTACATAACCAATTAACCCATCAAGCGGTCCGCGTGTCAAGGCCCCTCACCCGGCCTGGCACCCCGGCCGGGCGCCCGCCGGACACAGAAAAAGGGGCCGACCCGAAGGCCGGCCCCTAATCTGTTGGCTTTAGCGGTCCGAGAGGATCGCGATGAGGCGGAGAACCTCGATGTAGATCCACAGGATCGTCATGACGATCGCGATGCCCACCGTCCACGAGAACTCGCGGGGCGCACCGTTGACGATCGCGGTGTTGATGTCCTCGAAGTCGCCGATCAGCATGTAAGCGGCGATGAGGATCATGCCGGCGCCCAGGATCACACCCAGCGGAATACCCGCAACCTCGTACCCGCGCACGCCCCACGCCTGATCCAGCACGCCCGTCCACATCAGTACCAGGTTGACCAGCGAGAAGATGAGGTAGCCGAGCGCCACCGTGATGACGATCTTTCGGCCCTTCGGGGTGGTGCGCACCGCGCCCGAGTAGTGCAATGCCAGCGTCACACCGACGATGATCGCGGTGGCCAGGATGGTCTGGATCGCGATGCCCGGCACGAAGATTTCGAAGGCGGCGGTCAGCGCGCCGAGCGCCACGCCCTCGAGCACCGCGTACGCGATCGCCAGGCCGGGCTTGACCATCTTCTGGAACGCTAAGATCAGGCCGACCACGAACGCGCCGATCACCGAAACCACCGCCACCGACATCCACATGGCCGGCGGGAGGAGCACGGCGGTCGCCACACCCGAAATAACGGCGATGCCGAGGAGCACGGCCACCTTGTTCAGCGCGTCGTTGTACGTCATGCGCTCGGTGGCAAACGCGCCGTTCCCGGCGACCTCGCCTTGCGCCTGGCCGTACGCCGCCTGCTGGGCGTTCGGAGTGCCGTAGGCGTACTGGTCGCTGTAGGCGGTCTGGTCGAACTGGTTCGGCCGGACCTGCTGGGTCGAGAAGTAGGGATTACGTGTCGTAATCGGATTGCTCACGGGAGCCTCCTTGTATTAGGGCCGTCGCTACGGCCATCCACGTCCCATACTAACCATGTCGTAACTAAGGGCAATACTCCCGCGGTCTTTTCTCCCCAAAGAGAAACGCCCCGGCCCGCTACCGTCCATAGCGCGAGTCCGCGCTGTAGAACGCGCGCACGACGACGCCCGCCCCGCCGCGCGTCGTGAAAAACTGTGGATAATCCGTCCGCGGTATGACGAAATCGGGGATAGTGGACTCATACGCTAAAGGAGTCGGCACCGCAGGCGGGCCGCAGGGAGGACCAGATGATCACCGTCGAGAACCTGACGAAGGACTACGGCAAGACGCGCGCGGTTGACAACCTGTCGTTCTCCGTGCGCCCCGGCGCCGTGACCGGGTTCCTCGGGCCGAATGGCTCGGGTAAATCCACCACGATGCGCTGCATTGTCGGACTTGACCGCCCCACGTCGGGCCGGGCAATGATCGGGGGCACCGAGTATCGCAACCTCGCCTCCCCGCTCACCGCGGTCGGCGCGCTCTTGGACGGGAAGGCGTTTCACCCCGGACGAACGGCCAGGCAGCATCTGCGGGTCGTGGCGAAAACGCATGGATTCCCCCACGAGCGCGTCGACGAGGTCATTGGCTTCACCGGCCTCGAATCCGTGGCGGGCAAGAAAATCAAGGGTTTCTCGCTCGGCATGGGCCAGCGCCTCGGCATCGCAACAGCCCTGCTTGGCGACCCGCAGGTGCTTATCCTCGACGAACCGGTCAACGGTCTTGACCCCGACGGCGTGCGCTGGGTCCGCTCCACCATGCGGTCGCTTGCCGCGGAGGGCCGCAGCGTCCTCGTCTCCTCCCACCTTATGAGCGAAATGGCGCTCACGGCGGACGATCTGGTCATTATCGGCCGCGGCCGCCTCATCGACTCCGGCCCGATCTCCAAGTTCACCGAGTCGGATCGGGGCGCGCGCGTGCGGGTCTCCGGCCCGGACATGGCCACGATCCGCGGCCTGCTTACCCAGGCGGGGTGGCAGGTTTACGACGTCGCCCCGAGCCACTCCAGCCCCCGCAGCTCCTTCGAACTCCCCGGGCTCCGGCGCGAGCAGGTGGGCCACTACCTCTATCAGCACAACGTGGAGATCCACGAGCTGACCGAGATCCACTCCACCCTCGAAGACGTCTTCATGGAGCTGACCTCCGACCAGGTGCAGTTCAGCTCCGCGCGCGGTCCCTCCTCCGGTTTCGCGCCGATGTCCCCGACGCCGCCTGGCCCAGTTCCGCCGACGCCGCCCGCCCCGCCCGCGCACACCACCTGGGAGGCCTAAGATGACCATGTTTTTTGGCCGTTTCGCCGATTCCTACCGTCCCACGTTTGGGCGCTCCCTAAACTCGGAGCTGATGAAGCTCAACACTCGCTCGATTCAGGTGACCACCGCGATCGGCATCATCCTCTATGGGCTCATCATGTGGATGCTGGCCAGCTCCGAGTACGTGGAGGCCGATCCGCTGGTTGTAACGGCCGGCTGGCCGTCGATGACCATCTTTTTCATCGTCATTGGCACCGTTGCCGTCACCAGCGAGTACTCGCACAACACGATGCGGACCACCGTGCTTGCGGACCCGCGCCGGGGGCGCTCGTTCACGGCCAAGCTGACGGCGGTCACGATCGTCTCTCTCCTGCTGAGCGCCACCCTCATCGCCATCGGGTACACGCTCACCAGGATCCTCAAGGACGGGTTCAATCCGGGCGGGGAGGCCATCGCGGCCTACTCGATCTTCTGCATCATCATGGTCTCGATCGGCGTGCTCTCTACCGCGATGGGCTACCTCGTGCGCTCCACGGCCGGCGCGATCTCCATCATGATCGGCTTCATGTACCTCATTGACCTGGTCCAGATCATCCCGCAGGAGTTCTTCCGCAAGACCGTCTCCCAGCTGATCCCGAGCGCGCTCGGCTCGGTGGCCATCAGCGACCAGCCGCTTGGGGACCTCATCACGGGCCGCTGGGTGGCGCTCGCCATTTTTGTGGGATACGCGGTGGTCGGTGTCGTCGGCGCGCTCACCGCCTTCAAGAAACGGGACATCTAGACGCGGCAGTACCCCCAGTCGGATTCGAACCGACACTGAATCGATTTTAAGTCGACTGCCTCTGCCGTTGGGCTATGGGGGCCTGCAAGTAACACTACCTGTGCGATCGATGCCGCCAAAATAGGCGGAACGTTTTAGACTGGGGAGGTCAACGACACGAGGATTGGACTTATATGATCGCGCGTTACCACCAGGCCCTGAAAAACGAAACGACCGCCGGAGTCGTCCTCATTATCGGGGCGGTGCTCGCCCTGATCTGGGCGAATTTCCCGGTCCAGGGTGCGCGGAACGCGTACGATTCCCTCGCGAACACCTCCCTGTTTGAGTTGCACGGGCACGGGATGAGCCTCTCGCTCATCTCGGCCGACTTCCTGCTCGCCCTGTTCTTCTTCATCGTGGGCATGGAGCTCAAGCAGGAGTTTGTGGTCGGCTCGCTGCGCGACATCCGTAAGGCGCTGGTGCCGATCCTCGCCGCGGTGTTCGGCATGATCGGGCCGGTGCTCGTGTACGTGACCATCCAGCTGCTCTCCGCCGATCCGAACTGGAACGGCTGGGCCGTGCCGGTTGCCACCGACATCGCCTTCGCGCTCGGCGTGCTCGGCCTGTTTGGCAAGGGCCTGCCCATCGCGCTACGCACCTTCCTCATGACCCTCGCGGTGGTGGACGACCTGCTCGGCATCCTCATCATCGCGGTCTTCTTCTCCGACAACCTCAACTTCATTTACCTCGGGCTGTCGATCCTGGTGGTGGCCGCCTTCGGCACGCTCGCCCAGAAGCGCATCATCAAGTGGTACCTGCTGTGGCCGATCGGGCTGGTGGCCTGGTACTTCATGTTCTCCTCCGGCATCCACGCCACGATCGCCGGCGTGCTCATGGGCATGACCATCCCCGCCAAGAAGCTCGCCACAGAGAAGCTGCCGCTCACCGAGGAGCTCACCGAGAAGCTCGAGTTCTACTCCGCCGGCATCATCTTGCCCGTGTTCGCGTTCTTCGCGGCGGGCGTGAACGTGGTGGATTCCGGTGGCGTCATGGCGATGCTGACCGACCCGGCGGCCATGGGCATCTACCTCGGCCTGCCGCTGGGCAAGATGATCGGCATCACCGGCGGCGTGGCACTCATGGTGTACGTATTCAAACTCCAGCTGGGCAAGAACCTCTACATGGGCGACGTGAACGCGATGGCGTTCATCGCCGGCATCGGCTTCACCGTGTCGCTGCTGATCGCCACCCTGTCCTTCCCCGATCACGACCCGGCCGGCCCGCACGCCCGCGTGGCCGTGCTGCTCGGCACCCTCATCTCGCTCGTGGTCGGCGCGTTCTTCCTGCGCGGGCGTGCCAAGTGGCACCGCCACCACGCCCCGGTCTACGACTACGAGCACATGACCGAAAACCGCGCCACCCTGGAGCGCCACGAGGTGCTCGCCGACGACACGATCGAAGAGTCCTGGGGCGAGGTCCCCGGCGGCGAACCCGAGGTCGGGCCCGGCCACTACGACCGCTAGTCCGGCCAGTCCGGCCGCTGGGCCGGCGACGACCGCTCATCCAGCGGCCCGGGTGCTACGGTGCCCGGGCCGCTCGCGTTACAAGTGTGGAGGGTTGGGTTCGCGTGCGGCCCAGAGCGCCATCCCGTCAAGGATGTCGTGCTCGGAGGTCACCGCACTCGTCAGCGCCGTCGTGTTCTCCGTTTCGCGCTCGAGGCGGCGGATGATCTCCTGCCACACGAGCGATCCGGCGCCGATCACATCCACGCGCCCCGGGTGCATGAATCCGCGGGCCGCGCGCTCCTCGACGCTGGCGTGGATGAACCACTCGCACGCCTCGTCGATCTCCGCAAAGGGCAGGCGGGTGGCGTGGATGCGCTCGGGGTCGTAGACGTCGAGGTCGAGCGCCTTCGCCGTCACGGTCGTAATCGTGCCAGCCAGCCCGATGAGCGTGCGGGCCGCGGAGAAGTCGATGCCAGTGGCGTCCATTGCCGCGCGCACGTCGGCCCGCGCAGCCTCGATGCCCGCCTCCCCCGAATCCTTGAGGTGGCGCTCGTAAATCCGCACGCACCCCACGTCCATCGAGGCTGCGCCCAGCACAGTGCCGTCGCTCCGGCCGAGCACGAACTCGGTGGACCCGCCGCCCAGGTCAACGGTGAGGAGCGGGTCATCGGCCGAGGCCAGCGCCGAGATCGCCCCCGTAAAGGACGCCCGCGCCTCCTCCTCGCCCGTCAGCACCTGGAGGTCAATGCCGAGACGCTCCCGGACGCCGTCGACGAACAACTGCCGGTTGGCAGCATCGCGCGTGGCGGACGTGGCCGCGAACCGGATCGACTCCACCCCGTGCTCGCGGCACTGTGCCGCGTAGTCATCCACGAACGTGAGCGTGCGGGCCAGGGCCTCCGGGTCAAAGCGCCCGGTCCGATCCACGCCCTGCCCCAGACGCGAGACCTCCATCCGGCGCACGACGTCGATCAGCTCGCCAGCCGCGGCGTCGACGTCGGCGATCAACAGCCGGATCGAGTTCGTGCCGCAATCAATTCCGGCAACCCTCATTCCGCGCCCTCCTCAGCCGGATCCTGGCAGTGGCACACGGCGGTGTCCCAACCGACGAGGGCCAGGGCGTCGTCGCCAGCAGGGCACACCCCGGGGCCCACCGCGAGCGCGTAGCCCGCCAGCGCGTGCAGGCATTTGACGCGGTCCGGCATGCCGCCAGCCGAACGGTCCGCCAGGTGTTCCACGTCCTCCAGCAGGTTGCGCCGCTCAATGTAGGAGACGTGGGCGCGCTCGTGGGCGGCGCGGTAATCGGGGTCGTTCGCGAGGCGCTCGTTGAACGCCTCCATCTGCCCCGACGACTCGGCGCGCGAAATACGCTTCACCAACGCCGGCAGCGAGAGGTAGAAGAGCGTGGGGAACGGGGTCCCGTCGGGCAGGCGCGGATACGTGATCGTCACCGCGGGATTACCGCATGCGCACCGCGCCCCGATCCCCACCAGCCCACGCGGGTGCCGGCCGAGCTGCTCGGTCAACACCTCGACGTCGGTATCACGGATCGGGCTCGCATTCGCGGCAATCTGGCGCAGAATCTCAGGGGTAACCTGGGGCGTTTCATTCATAGCCCTAAGCCTACCTGCTAGCCTTCGCCCTCCTCATCGGCGGGCGGGGTCGTGGATGTCTCATCCTCGACCGGAGCCGTGTCGGTGGGGGTGGTGTCCTGCTCCGGCGTCGTTCCAATGAGCGGAATGTTCGACGGGTTGACCACCTCGCCCGCCGCGCCCGCGATCTGGATCGAATCCCACATCGTCTGGTAGAACGGCGTGGCCTGCCGGCGCCGATCGTTGACTTCCTTCGTCCGCTCCGCCCGGATCTCCTCCGGGGTGCCCTTCTCCGGGTCCGAGACGAGGTAGAGAGTCTCCCCTGGCATCACGTAGCCGAGCCGCTCGCGGGCCTGGGAGCGCACGAAGTCGTCATCCTGCCACCGCGCCAGCTCCTGCTCGAGCACCTCTACGCGGGCCGTGGTCTCCTGCAGCTGGCTCAGCAGCTCGCGCTTCTCCTGCTGCTGATTCAGGTACTGGTTGAGCGGACTCGCCACAATAATGATCCCCACCAGCGCGAACAGTGCCACCGCGAGCATGCGTACCGAAAACTGGCGGGTGCGTTCCCCCGACGAAAACCGCACGTTGAACTTCTTCGCGAAACGATCCTGGGATCCGCGGGAGCCGCCGGGGCGGTTGCTGCCGGACCGGGAGCTGGTTCGCGTGTTCGTGGTTCGGGTGCCGGTTCGCGTGCTGTTGGCGCGAGTACCGTCGGCCCGAGTCGAAGTGCCTGCCTCGTTCTTCCCTGCCCGCCGGGCACCCTTTCCCGACGACGTCGGCTTGCGCGTCTCCGGCCCCGACGACGCACTCTGGCGGCGCTGAGGGTCCTGGTTTCGCAGGTCCTCGCTATGGCGGCGGCGAGCCGCAGATGCCGCGGAATTCCGGGTAGGCCGGCGGCCGCCCTGGCCCCGGGCGGACGATGGTGGACGCCGCGAACTCATGGCTCCCAGTCTAAGGCCCGTCCGTCGTCAACCGGGAAAGGCCGATGGGCGCGCCACAGTCAGGCGCGTCTCAGCACGCCGGCGCAACAAAAGGGGTCCGGGGTCGGTTTCCCAACCCCGGACCCCTTTTTCAGGCTATGAACTTAAGCCTTGAAGCGCGGGAACGCGGAACGGCCGGCGTAGACGGCCGCGTCGTCGAGCTCCTCCTCGATGCGCAGGAGCTGGTTGTACTTGTTGACGCGCTCGCCACGAGCCGGAGCACCGGTCTTGATCTGGCCGGAGTTGGTGGCAACGGCGAGGTCGGCAATCGTGGTGTCCTCGGTCTCACCGGAGCGGTGCGAGGTCATCGACTTGTAGCCGGCGCGGTGGGCCATCTCCACGGCCTCGAGGGTCTCGGTGAGGGTACCAATCTGGTTCACCTTCACGAGCAGGGCGTTCGCCACATCCATCTCGATGCCCTTGGCGAGGCGCTCCGGGTTGGTGACGAAGAGGTCATCGCCGACGAGCTGGACGCGGTCACCGATACGCTCGGTGAGGGCCTTCCAATCCTCCCACTCGTCCTCCGAGAGCGGATCCTCAATGGAGACGATCGGGTAGTCGGTGATGAGCTTCTCGTAGTAGTCCACCATGTAAGCGGTATCCTTCTCGCCACCCTCGAACATGTACTTGCCATCCTTGAAGAACTCGGTGGAGGCAACGTCAAGTGCGAGAGCGACGTCGGCGCCCGGCTTGTAGCCAGCGCGCTCGATGGCCTCAACGATCAGATCGAGGGCCGCAGCGTTGGTCTCAAGGTTCGGGGCGAAGCCGCCCTCGTCACCCAGGCCGGTGGACAGGCCGCGCTCCTTGAGCACCGCCTTCAGCTCGTGGTAGACCTCGGCGCCCATGCGCAGGGCTTCCTTGAAGGTCGGAGCACCGATCGGGGCGATCATGAACTCCTGGATGTCAACGTTGGAATCGGCGTGCGAGCCACCGTTGAGGATGTTCATCATCGGGACGGGCAGAACGTGGGCGTTCGGGCCACCAAGGTAGGAGAAGAGCGAGAGGCCAGCGGACTCAGCGGAAGCCTTCGCCACAGCGAGCGAAACGCCGAGGATGCCGTTGGCACCCAGCTTGCCCTTGTTCGGGGTGCCATCGAGGTCACGCAGGATCTGGTCAATGTAGCGCTGCTCGGAGGCGTCGAGGCCGATGAGCTCCTCTTCCATCTCCTCGATCACGTTGGCAACAGCCTTCAAGGTGCCCTTGCCGCCGTAGCGGGCCTTGTCGCCATCACGAAGCTCAACCGCCTCGAAGGCGCCGGTCGATGCGCCGGACGGAACGCCAGCGCGGCCGTAGTGGCCGTCATCCAGCAGGACCTCAACCTCAACGGTGGGGTTGCCGCGCGAATCAAGAATCTCACGAGCGTGAACGGCTTCAATGTTTGCCACAAGAACTCCTTCTATAGGGTTACTTTCGGTACCGCAGCGGGACTGCACTACCTCCACCCACTATTGTCCTACGAATCACCGACAAAAGACACCGCCCCGCCCAGATCTCCCAACTTTTCATCTCCTGGGGCAATCCCTTGCTGTGACGCGACGCACGCGCGGGCGTCTTTCGTCCCGACTCCGCGCGGACTCGCCCCGCCCCGAGATCACCCACGCTCTCCCGGCACCCTTCTCACACCCGCTCCCGCCTACGGACCCGCCACCACTCAGGCCCTTGTCCCAGATCAGGCAAGTAGGACATACTATAGCTACAAACAATAGGACCGAGGTGGTGCACGATGCTGATCGATAGCGACGCTCTAGTCTCCATGCGCGACGCGAACCAGAACTTTTCCAAGGTCGCCAGACTGACCGACATCAAGGGGCAAGTGGTGATCCTCAAGAACAACAAACCCCATTTCATCTTGATGAAGTTCGACGACGCCGAGGCCTACCAGGCAGACCAGGCTCAACCTGAGGTTGCCGAGGATGTCCCGGATGAGCTCGTCATGCACATGGCAAAGCAGTTTGCCGACCGGTACAACCGTGCTCTGACAGAACTCTGGAGGGCATCACCCTGACGGCAACAAATGACGAGCTCATCGAGTTCGGCCTGACGGTCGCGAAGTGCGCCGACCTCCAATACATCACCCGGTGGTTGCTCGACCACACCATTGAGGAAGAGCACCCTACAAGCTGACAGCCAGACAAGAACCCTCGCAGGGTTTCCGGTGGCGGCGCCTGACAACCCGGCCCCATGCAGCCAGGCCCCGCACCCCACGCCAGCCGGCCCCACTGCCGCCCCGCGCCCGGCCTAACTGCCGATGCTCGCCAGCATCACCGAGTCGACCACCTGCTCCACGAATTGCACCACGGCGTCGCCCTCGATGACCTTTGCCGCGCCAAGCCGCCGCTCGTTCTCCACGGGCAGGGGCACAAGTAGCGTCCGGATGGCGGGCTTGGCGATCGCCTTCGGGTAGAGACGGCGCAGCCGCGCGTGGCGCGAATCGGGTAGCACCACGGGCGCGAAGCGCACGTTATTGCCCTGCATGACGATCTCCTCGATCCCCACGGACCGCACCTTCTCCCTCAGCTGGGCCAGCGTGAAGAGCCGCTCCACCTCCACGGGCACGGAGCCGTACCGGTCCACGAGTTCCTGGTGGATGTCGGCCCGTTGCGCCTCGGTCGTCGACGCGGCGATCTTCGTGTAGATCTCCAGCCGCAGCCGCTCGGACGTCACCCACGATTCGGGCACGTAGGCGTCCACCGGCAACTCGATGCGGGTTTCGGCGGCCTTCTCTGCCTCGGTGCGGGTGTCGCGCCCGGTCATCCCCGCCACGGCCTCGGAAACCATGCGGATGTACAGGTCAAAGCCAACCCCGGCGATGTGTCCGGACTGCTCCCCGCCCAGCAGGTTGCCGGCGCCGCGGATCTCCAGGTCCTTGAGCGCCACCTGGAAGCCGGCGCCGAGCTCGGTGTGAGCGGCGATGGTGCGCAGCCGCTCGATCGCGGTCTCGGTCATGGACCCGTCTCGCGGGTAGAGGAAGTAGGCGTATGCGCGCTCGCGCCCGCGCCCCACACGCCCGCGCAACTGGTGGAGCTGCGAAAGCCCGAGCTTGTGGGCATTTTCCACGATCAGCGTGTTGGCGTTCGAGATGTCGAGCCCGGTTTCCACGATCGTGGTACACACGAGCACGTCGATGTCCTTGTCCCAAAACTCTTGGATCACGGCCTCGAGTTGGTTCTCGCTCATTTTTCCGTGCGCGACGCCGATCCGCGCGTCGGGCACCAGTTCGGACAGGTGGGTCGCCACCCGGTTGATGGATTCGGTACGGTTGTGGACGTAGAAGACCTGCCCGTCGCGCAGGAGCTCGCGTTTGATGGCCGCCGCGATCTGCTGGTCCTCGTGCGCGCCCACATACGTGAGAATGGGGTGGCGCTCCTCGGGCGGGGTGGCAAGCGTGGACATCTGCCTCAGCCCCGTCACCGCCATTTCGAGCGTACGCGGGATCGGGGTGGCCGACATCGACAGCACGTCCACCGTGGGGTACATCTGCTTGAGGGTCTCCTTGTGCTCGACACCGAAGCGCTGCTCCTCGTCGATGATCACGAGCCCCAGGTCTTTGAACCGCACGTCGCCGGTGATGAGGCGGTGGGTTCCGATCACGACGTCGATCTCCCCGCGTCGCACCCCGTCCTTGACGTCCTCCGACTCCTTGTCCGTCTGGAAACGTGACAGGCCCGCCACTTTGACGGGAAATCCGGCGTAGCGCTCCTGGAAGGTCTCGAGGTGCTGCTGCACAAGCAGGGTGGTGGGCGCAAGGACCGCCACCTGCTTACCGTCCTGCACGGCCTTGAACGCGGCCCGGACGGCGATCTCGGTCTTGCCGTAGCCGACGTCGCCGGAGATGAGGCGGTCCATCGGCTCGGGTGCCTCCATGTCGCGCTTGACCTCTTCGATGGTGGAGAGCTGGTCCGGCGTCTCCACAAATTCGAAGGCGTCCTCCAGCTCGTGTTGCCACGGGGTGTCGGGGGCGAAGGCGTGGCCTTTGGTGGCCCGTCGCTGGGCGTAGAGCCGCACGAGCTCCTTCGCGATCTGCTTGACCGCGGCCCGCGCCTTTGACTTCGTCTTTTCCCAGTCAGCCCCGCCCATCTTGTTGAGGGTGGGCGCGTCGCCGCCGGCGTACTTCGAGATCTGGTCGAGCTGGTCGGTAGGCACCCACAGCTGGTCGTGTGCCTGCCCGCGCTTGGACGGCGCGTATTCAAGCACCACGTATTCGCGCTGTGTCCCGTTCGGCCCGCCCAGTTTGCGCTTGGCGAGCTGGACGAATTGCGCGACGCCGTGGCGCGCGTGCACCACGTAGTCGCCCGGCTTGAGCTGCAGAGGGTCGACAGCGTTCTTGCGCCGCTTCGGCATCTGCCGCTGTTGGGCCGACCTCGAGCGCTTGCGCCCGATGAGCTCACTCGCACCCAGCAGGGCGAACTTTTCGGCGTCGGCGATGAACCCGGACTGGACGGGCGCGGTAACGATCTCGACGACCCCGGGCCGCACCTCGCCCAGGTCCTCGGAGAAGCGGGCGGGCACGTCGGCGTCGGAAAGCTGTTCGACCAGGCGGCGCCCCAAACCCGCGCCCTCGACTGCCACAACGATCCGCCACTGCTGGCGGGCCTTGTGGCCGAGCTCGCGAAGGGCGGCGTCGACGTCGCCGGCGAAGTTGCGTGGCTCGCGCAGGGGCAGCTGAACGGTGTCCTCGCCTGCGAACCCGCCGAGCCTCCACCAGCCCAGGCCGAGCTCGCGCGCATGGGCGCGCACGTCCGGGATCTCAAGGAAGGACGCCTTCGATACCGAGATCGGGATCTCGCCGCCGGCCGCCGCCGAGGACCACGCCGCCGCCAGGAACTCCTCCGTGGTCTCCTGAAGGGACTGCGCGCGGGCCTCGATCCGCTCCGGCTCAATCATGATGATCCGCGCGGTGGCGGGCAGCTCGTCGACGAACGGGTGCATCTGCTCCACCAGCACCGGCTGTAGCGACTCCATGCCCTCCACCGCGATCCCGTTCGCGATCCTGTCGAGCATGTCCACCGCGCCCGGCAGCTCCGTGAGGGCCTGGGCGGCACGCGAGCGAACGTCGTCGTTGAGCAGCATTTCCCGGCACGGCGGGGCGTACAGGTGCCCGACGTCGTCCAGTGAACGCTGGTCGGCTACGGCGAAGGAGCGGATCTCGTCCACCTCATCGCCGAAGAATTCGACTCGCAACGGGGAGTCGGAGGTGGGCGGAAAGACGTCGATGATCCCGCCGCGCACGGCGAACTGCCCGCGCGCCTCGATCATGTCCACCCGCTCGTAGGCGGTAGCGACCAGGCGTTCTTGCAGGTCATCGAAGTCGACGACGTCGCCCACGGCCAGCCGCACCGGCGCCAGTTCGCCCAGCCCAGCCGCGATCGGCTGGAGGAAGGCACGGATCGGCACGAGTAGCACGCGCAGCTCGGGGAAGTCTTCGGGGTGAGCAAGGCGGCGCAGGGTGGTCAGGCGCTCGGCCACCGTGTCCGAGCGGGGCGAAAGGCGCTCGTGCGGGAGGGTTTCCCATGCGGGGAAAATCGCCATCTTCTCTGCCGGGACGTAGGCGCGCAGGGCGTCGCGCAGGTCCTCGGCTTCGCGTCCCGACGCCGTCACCGCCACCTGTAGCCGACCGTCCCCCGAGGCCAGGAGCTCAGCGATCGCTGGGGCGAAGGCGCCACGCGGCATACCGAAGTCGGCGAAGCGGGAGTTCGCGCGCGAGGACAGCGTGTCCTGGTCGGCGAGGACTGAAAGAACGGGGCGCAGATCCATGAGGTCCTTAAAGCTACCGGGTTACTTGGTGTGAAGGCGCATGGTGGCCTTGTCCAGGCCAAGGAGGAGGACGTCTTCGACAGCGTCGGCCGCGAGCGCAATGAGCAGGTCGACCTCCTTGTCCTCCTTCGAGGAGAAGGGGGAGAGCACGAAGTCGGCCGGATCCTGGCGGCCCGGCGGGCGGCCCACGCCGAAACGGAGGCGGATGTAGTCCTGCGTGCCGAGCGACTGCGTGATCGACTTGAGGCCATTGTGGCCGCCAGACCCACCGCCGCGCTTGAGTTTGAGCTGGCCGAAGGGCAGGTCAAGCTCGTCGTGAACAACGATCAGGTCCTCCGGGGCCACCTTGTAGTACTTGAGCAGCGAGCTGACCGGCCCGCCCGAGGTGTTCATGTAGCCGTTAGACACGCCGAGCACCACCGGCTCCCCCGGCTGACCAGGGCCGATGCCGATCCGTACCGACACCGCCCGCGTGTTCGACTGCTTGTGCATCGACAGCGACGAACCCGCCCTGCGAGCCAGCTCGTGGATCACGTGCTGGCCGATGTTGTGGCGCGTGGCTTCATACTTGGGCCCCGGGTTGCCTAGGCCAATGACTGCAAACATTTTCCCTCCACCGAAACTTTACCAACGATGCCCGCCCCCGATCTATCGGACGGCCGGCGCACTGCCAGAAAGCCGCTTGTGCACTGCCAGAAAGCAGCCAGAAAATGGGGCAGGGCTCGCCCCACGGGCGAGCCCTGCGCAAGATTGGCTGATGTGCGCCTTGCTTACTCGGCGTCCTCGGCCGGAGCCTCCTCAGCCGGAGCCTCGGCGGCGTCGCCTTCCTCGGCCTCGGGCAGCGCCTCAACCTGCGGAACGGCCACAACCACCACGACCTCGTCCTCCGGCAGGTCGGTGGTGACGTCGGTCGGGAACTTCACGTCGGCGATGGTGATGTTGGTGCCATCTTCCACGCCCTCGACGTCAATGACAATCGCCTCGGGGATCTCCTGGACCGGGACCTCGACCGGCAGGACCATAAGCTCGATGGTTGCGATCGCGTCGCCCATGGGCTCGCCCTCAACGACGACCGGAACTTCAACGGCCACCTTCTCGCCGGCCTTCACGCGCAGCAGATCGAGGTGCTCGATGTTGCGGGTGAGCGGGTTGCGCTGCACGTCCTTGACCATGACCAGTTGCTCGACGTCGTCTGACTTGAGGGTGAGCAGCGCGTTGGGGTTGCCGCGGACCATGAGGAACGCGTCGTGGTAGTCGACAACGTAGTGCTTGGGCTCAGCGCCGTGGCCGTAGACGACGACGGGCAGGCCGCCCTCCCGGCGGATGCGGCGCGACGCGCCCTTACCGAACTCAGTACGCTCGGCGATCTGAAGAATCTGCTTTTCCATGTCTATCTCCTGTTCTACTAGGCTCACGCGCTGTGAGCGGATGGCCCCGATACGGAGGCTACGCCAGGCATAGACACCGCGTCGATAACGGAAGCACGCACTTCCCTCGCCGAGGCAACCCCATTATCCTACCGTCCGCCTTGCCGATTCCGGAAACAGGTGGGGGAATTTCACAGCGCACGACGCCGCCCGCGGGCCCGCGCCCAACACCAGACTTGCGCCGAGCACCCGCCCGCGTCCCACGCTAGGCGTGAGCGCCGTCAAACAGACTGGTGACCGAACCGTCGTTGAAGACCTCCTGGATGGCGCGGGCCAGGACCGGCGCGATCGGCAGGATGGTCAGCTGTGGGAAGCGCTTCTCCACGGGGATGGGTAGCGTGTCGGTGAGGATCACCTCGCGCACGCCGCAGTCCGCCAGGCGCTGGGCGGCCGGGTCGGAGAGCACGCCGTGGGTGGCGGCGATGATGACGTCCTTAGCGCCGGCCTCGAGTACCACGCGCACGGCCCCCGCGATGGTGCCGGCGGTGTCAATGAGGTCGTCCACGATGACGGCGGTGCGGCCCACCACGTCACCCACCACGCGGTTCGCGGTGGCCTGGTTGGGGCGGGTGATGTCGCGGGTCTTGTGCACGAAGGCGAGCGGGACGCCGCCGAGGCGCTCGCCCCACTGCTCGGCAACCTTGATGCGCCCGGCGTCAGGAGAGACGATGACGGACTCGTGCGGCTCGATGCGGGTGCGCACGTAGTTCACCAGCGTGGGCATGGCCCACAGGTGGTCCACCGGCCCGTCGAAGAAGCCCTGGGACTGGGCGGCGTGTAGGTCCACCGACATGATGCGGTCCGCGCCGGCCGTCTTGAACAGGTCCGCCATGAGACGGGCCGAGATCGGCTCGCGGCCCTTGTGCTTCTTGTCCTGGCGGGCGTAGGGGTAAGAGGGCACGACCACCGTGATGCGCTTGGCCGAGGCTCGCTTTGCGGCGTCGACCATAATGAGGGTCTCCATGATCCACTTGTTGACCGGGACCGTGATGGACTGGAGGACGAACACGTCCGAGCCGCGCAGCGATTCGTCGAATCGCACGTAGATTTCGGAGTTTGCGAAATCGTAGGCGGTGACGGGCAGGAGGTCGATTCCGAGTTCGTCAGCCACCGCCTTCGCCAGCTCGGGGTGAGCGCGCCCGCTCGCCAGAACCAGATGCTTCGCGCCGCTGGCGTGAATTCCCGTCATTCCACTTCCCTTTTCTTCGGCCGCGTCCGCGGTGCCTGAGTGATACTTCCCACCCTACCCCGCGTCAGTGAGGCCCGGTGGGCCCTTCTTACTTGTTGGTGTTACGCGTGCTGAATGGCGAGACTACCTCGCCGGGTGCGATCTTTGTGCCGACGACGACCGCGTGGGCCACAACCGCCCTCTCCCCCACGTCCACCGAGTCAAGTTCGGTGTTCGGACCGACGACGGCGAATGCGGCCACTCGCGTGGTCCCGCGCAGGACGGTGCCGGGCTGGACGATCGAGTCGGGTTCGAGGCGGACATCGACGTCGACGTGGGTGGTGGCCGGGTCGACGATGTGGACGCCGGTGCGCATCCAGGCTTCCTGAATGCGGCGGTTCTTCTCCGCGCGCAGGGAGGCGAGCTGGACCAGGTCGTTGACGCCCTCGGCCTGGACGGAATCCTCCAGGACGAAGGAACCGACGCCCGCGCCGAGCTGGTGAGCCCGGGCGACGACGTCGGTCAGGTACATCTCCCCCTGGGAGTTGTTCGTGTCGAGCGTGTCGAGGGATTCGCGCAGGAAGGCGATGTCGAAGACGTAGGTGGAGGTGCCGATCTCGCGAATCTTGAGCTGTTCGGGCGTGGCGTCCTTATGCTCGACGATCCCGATCACACCCCCAGCTTCATCGCGCATGATGCGGCCGTAGCCGGTGGCGTCCTCGACCACCGTGGAAAGCACGGTGACGGCGTTGGAGCCTGCGCGGTGAACACGGGCGAGCTCGGCGAGCGTGTCCGCGGTGAACATCGGCGAGTCGCCCGCCATGATGAGCACCGAACCCTCGAGGTTGGCCGGCAGGCCCTGGAGTCCACACCACGCGGCGCGTCCGGTGCCCTTGATGTCGTCCTGATCGACAATCGTGGCGCCCGGGTTGATCTGGGAGATGTGGGCGGCAACCTGCTCGCGCTCGTGGCGCACCACGAAAACGATGTGCTGGGCGCCAGCCCCGACGACGGCGTCGTTGGCATGCCCCACCAAAGAGCGGCCGTTCATCGGTAGAAGCACCTTGGGGATCGAGGACTTGATGCGGGTGCCCTTGCCAGCTGCAAGGACGATCGCTGCGGTGAGTTCGGCCATGATTCCTCCTGGGGTCAGCGCTCCGCCACTAGGATTCGAACCTAGACAAAGGGTTCCAAAGACCCGTGTGCTGCCATTACACCATGGCGGAATTCCCTACCATTGTGCCAGTTTCCGCCCCGTGTTTTCCAATCAAGCCGGGGTGGTCTTAGCAATGTCGGTGGCATTTGAGATAATGGGAACATGACAACTGAGCCCACCGCAGATCCTCGGCCAAAGCGTTCACGGATGTCGCGTATTCAACGGCGCGAACAGCTGATCGGCATCGGCCGCCATCTGTTTGCCGCCCACGGCTTTGACGCCGTGTCAGTGGAGGAGATTGCCACCGCGGCCGGCGTATCCAAGCCGGTCATCTACGAGCACTTCGGCGGCAAGGAAGGCCTGTACCAAGTGATCGTGGACCGGGAGACCACGGCACTGTACGAGCTGCTACAAGAAAAGGTCCGCCCGGCACTCGCCCCGCGCGAGGCGCTCGAAGGCTCGATCCTGGCGATGCTCGACTACATCGAGGTCAACCCGGATGGCTTCGGGCTGCTGGTCCACCAGTCGCCGCAGGCGATTGCGGGCGCGCAGTTCTCCACGATCATGTCCGACATGGGCGAATACCTCACGGAGCTGCTGGCCGCCTACTTCGACCACCTGGGCTTCGACGTGGAAACGGCGCCGCTGTACGCCCAGATGCTGGCTGGCGCGGTGGGCACGATGGGCCAGATCTGGGCCAATGACAAGGCGCCGGAGAAGGAGGTCCTCGCCGCCCACCTGGTCAACCTCATGTGGAACGGGCTGCGCGGGCTGGAGCACGAACCGACCCTAGAGCTTTCGGGGCGCGAGTAAGTAGCGCGATCAGAGCCGCGTTCCCGCCGCCCGCACCCCGCCGCGCTACCCTTGACCTATAGGCTCGCACGAACCCTAAGGAGGATCATGAGTCTTGACATTCACCAACTCTACAAGCGCTTTGGGAAGACCCAGGCGCTTGACGGGATGAACTTCACCGTTCATCCAGGCGAGCTTTATGGTTTCGTCGGCTCCAACGGCGCCGGCAAGACCACCACGATGCGCATCGCCCTGGGCGTGCTCAGCACCGATTCGGGCGAGGTCTCGCGCGATGGCAAGCCGCTCACCTTCGAGGACCGCCAGCGCTTTGGGTACATGCCCGAGGAGCGCGGCCTGTACCCGAAGATGAAGGTGGGCGAGCAACTGATCTACTTCGCGCGCCTGCACGGCCTGTCAGAATCCGAGGCGAGGACGGCGATGGAGTACTGGACGGAGCGGCTCGGCGTTCACATGCGCCGCGGCGATGAGGTCCAGGCCCTGTCGCTCGGCAACCAGCAGCGCGTGCAGCTCGCGGCGGCCCTCGTTCACAACCCTGAGGTGCTGGTGCTCGACGAGCCCTTCTCCGGCCTCGACCCGCTCGCCGTGGCCGACATGAGCACCGTGTTGCGCGAAAAGGCGGAGGCCGGAGCCACGGTGGTCTTCTCCTCCCACCAGCTCGATCTGGTGGAGCGCCTGTGCGACCGCGTGGGCATCGCCTCGCTCGGCAAGATCGCCGCCGAGGGCACGATCGACGAGTTGCGCTCTTCCGGCTCCGACACGCTCCTTGAGCTCGAGGTTCCCGACGCCACCGCCACGGCTGGCGCCATTCGCGGGCTTGGTCTTACTCCCGAGGTGGAGCGGAACCACGTGCGCGTGCGGCTGACGGGAGCGGTCACCGACCAGCAGGTGCTGCAGGCGGCGATGGGCGCCGGCGCGGTCCACGGGTTTACGCACGTGCGACCCACGCTCACCGACCTGTTTGGCAACATCGTCCAGGTGCCCGAACCGCAGCCCGAAGAGACGAAACCGAAGAAGGGCCTCCTTGGCCTGTTTGGAGGTAAGAAGTAATGCTCGTTCACATCATGAAGCGCGAATTCACCACGATGGCACGCTCGAAGGCCATGGTTATCTCGATCGCGGTCATGGCGGCTCTCATCCTTCTTGGTAGCTTTGCCGCCCGCTACTTTTTGAACGACGACTCCGGCTCCGATCCGGCCGACCCCGACACGGTGACCATCGCCGTGGAGGAGCAAATGAGCGACTACGCGCCCTACCTGGAGAAGGTAGGGGCGGGCTCGATCGCGACCGAGCCGATCGACTCGGGTGGCGCCAAGTCCTACCTCGAAGCCCGGCACGAGGCGGACGAACCCAACGCGGCCGTGCTCACGGGCACACCGGGCGATCCCAGCCTGATGGTGCCCGGCAACGCGGCTGAGGGCGTGGATCCGGTGGTCACGAACGTGACGAACCTGGCCGCCACCGCCTACCTGGTCGAATCGAAGGGCGTAACGCTGACCGACGCCGACTACGGCGAGCTGGCCGCCTCCGTGGCCGTGATGCCCACGTTCGTCTCCTTCGACTCGGGCTTCCTCATGGCGACCGACCCGGTCGGCTACTTCACCTCGCTCGCGGGCATCTTGATCCTGTTCATGATGATCATGATGGGCATGACCACGATCGCCAACGGCGTGGTGCAGGAAAAGTCCTCGCGCGTGGTGGAGATCCTGCTGACCTCGGTACGCCCGCGCACGCTCCTGCTCGGCAAGATCCTCGGCATTGGCGCGTTCTTGCTCGTACAATTCGCTATCCTTGGCGCGTCGATCTACATCGGCCTCCAGATTGCCGGCGTCAACTTCTCGATCAACATCGGCAGTTACCTGGGCTGGATGCTCGTGTGGCTGATCCTAGGCTTCTTCTTCTACGCGATGCTCATGGGCGCCTTCGCCTCACTGGCCTCGCGCCAGGAGGACCTGGGCGCGGTCACCACGCCGCTGACGCTCGGCATGCTCATCCCGTTCTACCTCGCCCTGTTCATGGTGCCCTCCGCGCCGGATTCGGTGTGGACGAAGGTAGTGTCCATGATTCCCGGCATCAGCCCGTTCATGATCCCGGTGCGCCAGGCCTACGGCGCGGTGCCGGTGGGTGAGATGGTGCTCGCGGCCGGGTTGGGCCTGGTGGCGATCCCGCTGGTGGCGATGGTGGCCGGCAAGATCTACTCCAACTCGATCCTGCACACGGGCAAGCGACTCTCCCTGGCCCAGGGCTTCCGCGGCCAGTAAGGCGGCGGCCCTGCCCCACCGTGGCGGAAGCCCCGGATTTCCGCAGATGCTATACAAAACCGCAAGATGCTGCACTAATTTACGGTAATTTAGTGCAGCATCTTGCGGTTTAGTGCAGCAGATGCACGCCGTGGCCCGGCGGCAGGCCGCGCGGGGCCGCGCCTACTTGCCGGCCGGCTCCGCGGGCTTGATCTTCAGGTCTACGAGGGTGAGCAGCATGTCGCGCAGGTAGCCGGCTGCCCGCTCGTTTTGTTCGTCGGCGAACTGGGCCAGGATATCGTGCTCGATCTCAAGCAGGTCGGCCATCGCCTCGTCGACAGCCGTGAGTCCCTTCTTCGTGGCGGCCACCTTGACCACGCGCCCGTCGTCGGGAGCTGACTTGCGCTTGACCAGCCCGCGGGCTTGCATGCGGTCGATCCGGTTGGTGATCGTGCCGGAGGAGACGAACGTGTCTTTCATGAGCTGACCGGCCGTGAGTACGTGGGCGGGGTCGCGGCGCAGGGCGGCGAGCATCTCAAACTCCCAGGTCTCGAGCCCGTGGCGCGCGTAGACCGCTTTGCGCACCTTCGTAAAGTGCCGGTTCACCCGCAAGAGCCGGGAAAAAACCTCCAGGGGCTCGACATCAAAGTCGGGGCGTTGGGCGCGCCAGGCCGCTACAACGCGGTCCACCTCATCGTGCTTGTCCATGCCGAGAGTTTACTTCACATCGAGATAAACGTGAAGTCACCCGTAGTATTCGGCGCGCTCCCCCGCCTCGAGCCACTCCAACTCCAGGCCCTCGAGCTCGTCCTTCAGCGCCACGATTTCCTTGCCGAGGGCGGCCAGGCGCTCGTAGTCGCCCGTCTCCCCCACGGTCGCCGCGACCTCGCCCTGCGCCACACCCAGCTTCTCGATCTTGTCCCGCACGCGCCCCATCTTCCGCTCGGCGCGCTCCATGTCCTTGCGCGCCTCGCGCTCCTTGGCCGCGTTCTTTAGCGGAGCTGCGCCCGCCGGTGCCATGTCCGACGACGCCGTCGCCCCACCCGCGCCCAAGCCACTAGCCGCGCCCGCCTCGGCCGCCTCGGAGAGCTGGAGGTACTGATCCACGCCACCGGGCAGGTCGCGCACCTGCCCACCCATCACGGCGACCTGGTGGTCGGTGGTGCGTTCGAGCAGATAGCGGTCGTGCGAGACAACCACCAGGGTGCCTGGCCACGTGTCGAGCAGGTCCTCAATTGCGGCAAGGGTGTCGGTGTCCAGGTCGTTGGTGGGTTCGTCGAGCAGGAGCACGTTGGGCTCGCGCATGAGCAGGCGGAGGAACTGCAGGCGGCGTCGTTCACCACCCGACAGGTCGGCCACGGGAGTCCACGCACGCTCGCGGGTGAAGCCGAGCCGCTCCACCAGCTGCGAGGCGGAGACCTCCTTGCCGCCCACCATCATGTGGGTGGCCACGTCCGCCACGGACTCGACCACCCGGCGGTGAGCGACCTCGTCGAGCTCTTTCGTGTCCTGGCTGAGCACCGCCAGCTCCACCGTCTTGCCGCGCTTGACCGCGCCCTCGGTCGGCTCGAGCGCGCCCGCGATCAGTCCGAGCAGAGAGGACTTTCCGGCGCCGTTGCGTCCGAGGATCCCCACGCGCTCGCCGGGCGCGAGCCGCAGCGTGACGTCCCGCAAGACGGGCTCAACCCGCCCGGGCCAGGCGAAGGTCACGTCCTCAAGGTCCACCACCTTCTTGCCCAGGCGCGTGGTGGCCATCTTGGTCAGCTCCACGGTGTCACGCGGCGGCGGCTCGTTCGCGATGAGCTCGTTGGCCGCCTCGATGCGGAACTTGGGCTTGGACGTGCGAGCGGGCGCGCCCCGGCGCAGCCAAGCCAGCTCCTTGCGCAGCAGGTTCGCCCGCTTTTCGGCCGCCTGGGCCGCAAGACGCTGCCGCTCGGCACGCTGGAGGATGTAGGCGCCATACCCGCCCTCATAGGTTTCCACGTGTCCGGGCACGGGCGCGCGCCCACCGGCGCCGTCGTTGCCCGGCACCACCTCCCACAGCCGCGTGCAGACGGCGTCAAGGAACCAGCGGTCATGCGTGACGACGACTAGCGCACCCTCCCCGCGCGCGAAACGCTCGTTCAGGTAGGCGGCCAGGTAGGTCACGCCCTCGATGTCCAGGTGGTTGGTGGGCTCGTCGAGCACGACGACGTCGGCATCCCGCACCAGCGTCGCCGCCAGGGCCACGCGCCGGCGCTGCCCGCCGGAGAGTTGGCCGAGTGGCCGGTCGAGGTCGACCTCCGGAATGAGGCCCGCATGGAGCTCGCGAACGCGCGCGTCCGAGGCCCACTCGAAGGTCGCGGCATCCCCGTGAATGGCATCGCGGACAGTGAGGTCGGGGGCGAGGCCGTCACGCTGAGAAAGCACGGCGAAGCGGGTGCCGCCGCGGACGGTGACGCGGCCGGTGTCGGGCTCGAGGGCACGGGTGAGGAGGCGCAGCACGGTAGTCTTGCCGCCACCATTCGGGCCCACGATGCCGATGCGGTTGCCGTCTTCGAGGGAGAGGTTGAGGCCGCCGACGATCGGCCGGGACCCGAGCGAGACTCCGACCTCCTCCATGCCCAGGATGTGCGCCACTACTCGGCCATCCTGACGTGTGCGCCGGCGGTGGGGCCGTAGGCGATGTGGACGTCGTAGGGGAAGTCGGCGCGCATCTGCGCAGCGAGCTCCTCGGCCTGCTCGGGCGAGGTAAGCACGGCGATCGTGGGTCCGGACCCGGAGAGGACGACAGCGCGGCCGGCGGCTTCGATAAGCTCAATCTCCGCGCCGATCTCGGGGCGAAGCGCGCAGGCGGGGGCCTGGAGGTCGTTGGCGAGGAGGGCGGCCACGGTGTCGATCGCGGGGCCGGCGAGAGCGGCACGCAATTCGGCGGTGTCGGCGGGCTCGCCCGCACCTGGGTACATCGCGTCGAACTGGCGGAAAACGGCGGGCGTGGACAGGCCGTGCTCGCGCGTGAGCAGCACCCACGCATGCATCGCCCCGGCCCGCAGCGGCGCAAGTTCTTCCCCGCGCCCGACGCCGTGGGCCAGGCCACCCATGAGCGCGAACGGCACGTCCGAGCCCAGTTCCCCGCCAATCGCCCGCAGCTCCTCGGCGCTCAGCCCGAGCCCCCACAGCTCGTTGAGGGCCACGAGGGTGGCGGCGGCGTCGGCGGAACCCCCGGCCATCCCCCCGGCCACGGGGATGCGCTTGGTGATGCGGATGTTGGCGCCGGCCGGGCAGTCCAAGCCCACCTCGCGCGCGCGGGACTGCAGAGCACGGCCGGCGCGGATAGCCAGGTTCGACTCATCGGTCGGTAGGTCCTCCCCCAGCCCAGAGATGGACACGGTGAGCTCGGGCGCGGGCCGTACCTCGACGTCGTCGAAGATGTCGATCGCTTCGAAGACCGTGTCGAGGGGGTGAAAGCCGTCGGGACGCGGGCCGCCGACGCGCAGGGCCAGGTTCACTTTTGCGGGGGCGGAAACTAAGACTCGTTGCACGTGTCGTATTCTAGCGGTTCTCGCCGGCGGCGGGCCTAGCGGGCGGCGCGAGCGATCTTGACGAAGTCCTCGATCGCGAGGCGCTCCCCGCGCAACGCGGGATCCACGCCGGCGATGCGCAAGATCGACTCGGCCTGCGCCGGGCTACCAGCCCACGTGCCGAGGGCCGAGCGCAGGGTCTTGCGGCGCTGGGCGAAGGCGGCGTCGACGACGGCGAACGCTCCGGCCCGGAGTTCCTCGGGGAAGCGCGGCACGGCGGGGCGTTCGAGGTGGACGAGGGCAGAGTCGACGTTCGGGACCGGCCAGAAGACGTTGCGGGAGATCTTCGCCCCGCGCCGCACGTCCCCATACCAGCTAGCCTTTGCCGAGGGCACGCCGTAGACGCGCGAGCCCGGAGCGGCGGCCAGGCGATCGGCCACCTCGAGCTGGACCATGACAGTCACGGACCGCAGCGAGGGCAGCTCCTCAAGCAGGGTGAGGATGACGGGCACGGCCACGTTGTAAGGCAGGTTGGCCACCAGGTGCGTGGGCTCGAAAGCGCCCGGGTGGGCCTCGGCGTATTCGGGCGGCACAGCCAGATCCCCGCGACGAACCTTGAGCGCGTCCTCGCGGAGCACGGCGAAGCGGCCGGCGGCGTCGGACATGAAGGACGCGACCGTCTCGGGGAGCACGGCGGCCAGCGGCGGGTCGATCTCCACGGCGGACAGGTAGGCGCCCGCCTCGAGGATTGCCAATGTCAGCGAGCCGAGCCCGGGGCCGACCTCGAGCACTTGGTCGCCAGCCGCCACGCCGGCGTCGCGAACGATGCGACGCACGGTGCCGGCGTCGTGAACGAAGTTCTGCCCGAGGGTCTTGGTTGGCCGGATGCCGAGGCGGTCAACGAGCTCGTGAATCTGAACGGGCCCGAGCAGCATTTAGTACCAGCCGCGCGCCTGGGAGTGGCCCCACGCCCCGCACGGGCTGCCGTAGCGGCCGGCGATGTAGCCCAGGCCCCAGGAGATCTGGGTGGCGGGGTTGGTCTGCCAGTCGGCGCCGGCGGAGGCCATCTTCGAACCGGGCAGCGCCTGCGGGATGCCGTACGCGCCCGAGGACGGGTTCGCTGCCTGGGAGTTCCAGCCCGACTCGCGCTGCCACAGCGCGTCAAGGCACGCCCACTGGTCCATGCCCCAACCGTAGGAGGCGAGCATGCCCTGAGCGATCTCGCGTGAGGAGCCGGCCGGGACCGGGGCGGACGCGGGCGCGGAGGCGGCGGCCGACGTCGCGGCCTGCTCCGGCTGGATCTCTTCGCGGGTGCCGACCTTGATGACTTCGTTGACGGGCTCAGCGGTGACGGTCTCGACGAGGAGCATGCGGGCGCTCTCCGCGCCGTCGCGCGAGGTGACCTGGTATGTGCGCGTGCCCTTGCCCTCCACGCCAGCCGTGGCAACCTCTTCCTCGCCCTTGGGAAGCTCGGCGGTCTCCACGCGCTCGGTCTCGAACGCGATGGTGTACTCCTCAGAAACCGTGGTGTTCGTGACGCGGGCGATCGTGATCGGGGCGGTGGTCACGGTGTCGGACAGGGAGACGGAGACCTCGTCGCGCGCCGCGATCGAGATGTCGGCGTTCGCCAGCGCCGCGGCGTACGTGTCGCCCTCGGAGGCGACGACGCGGGTGGTCTGCCCATCCACGGTGACATCGAAGGAGACGGTGCCGGCCGTCGCACTCGGGGCCTCCTCCGGAGCGTCAACGACGGCCGCCACGGCCTGCTCCACCTGCGGGGCGGTCAGCGCCGGGAAACCAACCGTGCCCCCGGCCGCGAAAACGGCCAGGGAGGCAGCACCGGCCACGTGCATCGCCTTCGTGTAACGGCGCGGCTTACGCGCGGGGGCGTGAGCCGCACGGGAGGTGACCAGGTGGAAGTTCATGTGCTCGGCGTACGGCATCGCGCCGGAGGTCACCACTCGGGTGACGGCCGGGATCTCCGCCGTGTCAGGTGTCTGGGCGAAAGCGGAACCATGCTGGGCGGCCTGGCCGGCTACACGTTCGGCCATGCGGCGGGCGCGGCGCGAACCCGGCTTCGGAGGAGTAGCCAGAAGTGAGGCATCAAAGGCCACGCCACGATTGGTCGAGTGATCTGTCAAAACGTCTCCAGTCCACGCGCACGGGTGTGCGCCCAGCGAAAGTTACATCAACGAAATCGATTGTAATCAAATTGTTATCAACCGCAAGCAGAAAGTGCGAGATCTTACTCGACCACCAGTCCTGTGCGGGCGAAGGCTGGGTGTCAGATCCCGTAAACCTCGCGCGTCGTCGCATCCAGCTTCGCGCAAAAGTCCGTCAGCGGCATGAGCCGAAGTTCAGCCAGGTGGGCGGCGGTGTAAGCCACTGCCCACGCCGCGTTCGGCTGCCCGCGGTACGGCGCCGGCGTCAAGTAGGGAGCGTCCGTTTCCACGAGCACCAGCTCGTCCGGCAGCGCCTCGAAGGCCTCGCGCAAGTACGCGTTAGCAGGGTACGTCACCGGCCCGGCAAACGAGGCATACCAACCGTACTCGCGGCACACGGCCGCGAGGTCGGCATCGCCGGAAAAACAATGGAACACCGTGCGCTCGGGCGCGCCGTCGCGCTTCAAGATGTCGACAACGTCGGCATGCGCGTCGCGATCGTGGATCTGGAGCGGCTTGCCCAGCTCCTTCGCGAGCGCGATGTGCTCCCTGAACGAGCGCTTCTGTGCGGTCTTGCCCTCTTCGCCGGTGCGGAAGTAGTCCAGGCCGGTCTCGCCGACTGCCACCACGGCGTCGTCGGCGCACAGTGCGGCGACCCGCCCGATCGCGTCCTCAAGCGAGATCGCATGGTGTTCCTCGACGCGCGGTTCGAGCCCGTCGGGTGCCACCTCGCGCACGCCCGCGTGCATCGCGGCCTCGTTGGGGTGGATCGCGAGCGCCGCCCAGATCTCGGGGCAGGTGCGGGAGAGCTCGACCGTCCACTCGAGCGCGGGGTACTCGCACCCCGACGTGATCGCGGCCCGCACGCCCGCACGCGCCATGCCCTCCCGCAGGTTCTCCAGCAGGATCGGCGGCTTCCATACCCCGGCGTTATTGAGGCGCTGGACAGGGGTAACCTGGCCGGGGTCGGGCGCGGGGTCGGGGTAGATGTGGGTGTGGTTGTCGACAATCGGGACCGCGAGCGGGGCCGGGATGTCCGGGAACGCCCGCCGCCGGTCCTTCTTCGACGCCGAATCGCCCACTACTCGATCCCCAGGCGCTCAAGCTCCTCAGCCACGATCGACTCGTCGAGCTTGACGAACGCCGGCTTCGGCTTCGCGATCGGGGTGCCCGGCACCACGGCGCGGTGCTCCCATGCGCGAACACCCGCGTAGTCGCCAGTGATGATCGGGTACGGGTGGCCGGTGTCGAGGTCCGTGGCCTCCACAATCTGCGGCATCGGCGCGATGTCGCCAGCCCCGCCGAGCACGGCGTCGATTGTGTTCGACGAGTGCGGCAGGAAGACGCACATCATCGTGTTGAGGTCCGAAACGGCCTGGATGAGCGTGTTGAGCACGGTGGCCAGACGCTCACGCTGCTCGGGAGCCTTGAGCTTGAACGGCTCGGTGCGCGCCACGTAGGCGTTCGCCTCCCCCACCAGGCGCATGATCTCGGCCAGGGCCGCGCGCTGCGAATGGTTCGCGATCAGATCGCCCACCGTGTCAAAGCCGGCGCCGACGGCGTCCAGCAGCTCACGATCGATGTCCTCCAGTTCGCCCGGGGCCGGGATCTCGCCGAAGTTCTTCGCGATCATCGCCGCCGTGCGGTTGACCAGGTTGCCCCAGCCGGCCACCAGCTCCGAATTATTCCGGCGCAGGAACTCCGACCACGTGAAGTCCGCGTCCTGATTCTCCGGCCCGGCGATCGAGATGAAGTAGCGCAGAGCGTCGGGCTGGTAGCGCTCGAGCACGTCACGCACGTAGATCACCACATTCTTCGACGAGGAGAACTTCTTACCCTCCATCGTGAGGAACTCCGAGGCCACCACCTGGGTGGGCAGGTTGAGGCGGCCCATGCCGCCCGGCTCCCCGCCCTTCGCACCCTCGCCGTTGTAGGCCAGCAGCTCCGCCGGCCAAATCTGCGAGTGGAAAACAATGTTGTCCTTACCCATGAAGTAATAGGACAGAGCCTCCGGGTCCGTCCACCACAGCTTCCAGTCCTCCGCCGAGCCCGTGCCAGCCGCCTCACGGCGCCTCGCCCACTCAATCGACGCGGACAGGTAGCCGACGACGGCGTCAAACCACACGTACAACCGCTTGTTCGGCTTATCCTCCCACCCCGGAACCGGGATGCCCCACGAAATGTCGCGCGACATCGCGCGCGGGCGGACGTCGTCGAGCAAATGCTTGGAGAACGCAATGACGTTCGGGCGCCACTTGCCGTCCTCCTCCACGCCGTCGAGCCACGTGCGTAGCGAGTCGGCCAGCGCGGGCAGGTCAAGGAAGTAGTGCTCGGTCTCCTTAAACTCGGGCGCCAGGCCGGACACCTTCGAGATCGGGTCGATGAGGTCCTGCGGGTCGAGCTGGTTGCCGCAGTTGTCGCACTGGTCGCCGCGCGCGCCCGCGGCGCCGCAGATTGGGCACGTACCCTCAATGTAGCGGTCCGGCAGGGTGTTGCCCGTCTTCGGGTCGATCGCCACCGGCGTTGTCTCCACCAGCATGTAACCGTTGTCTCGGCAGCCACGGAACAGGTCCTGCACCACGTGCTCGTGATTGCCGGTGGTGGTGCGCGTGAACAGGTCGTAGGACAGGCCCAGCTTGACCAGGTCCTCCACAATGATGCGGTTGTTCTTGTCCGCCAGCTCCTGCGGGGTCACGCCCTCCTTGTCGGCAGCCACCAGAATCGGGGTGCCGTGCTCGTCCGTGCCCGACACCATCAGCACGTCATGGCCACGCATTCGCATGTAACGCGAGAATACATCCGAGGGCACACCAAACCCGGCAACATGGCCGATGTGGCGTGGCCCGTTTGCATACGGCCAAGCAACAGCTGAAAGGATCCTAGACATGCTTCAAGGGTAACCTTTGCGCGCGGATCAGCGAAACCGGCCCCGAGCCGATGTGGCGCGAGCGACCCGCGTGCGTCGCCTCGGTGCGGCCGCACGCCGAGCCGCGGGCGTGACAGGCGCGGACGGCGTCGTCGTTCACGGTGAGGGCCGGGCGACGGGCACGGGGGGAAGCGGGTAGAATCGGGTCATACTGAGGAGGAACAATGTCCGAAAATCGTGCTCTCATCATCGTTGACGTCCAGCCGACCTTCTGCGAGGGCGGGGCGCTAGGCGTGGTGGGCGGCAACGCCTGCGCCGAACGCATCGCCGACTTCGTCACCGACCACGCCGACGAATACGACCTCATCGTCACCACCCAGGACTGGCACGTCGACCCGGGAACGCACTTCTCCGACACCCCCGACTTCGTGGACACCTGGCCCCCGCACGGGGTTGCCGGCACGCCCGAAGCCGAGCTTCACGACGCCGTTGCCTCCCTCCCCTTCGATGATTCGGTGAAGAAGGGCGAATACGCCGCGGCCTACTCCGGGTTCGAGGGCGTGAACAAGGACGGGGACACCCTGGAGCGGATCCTGCGGGAGGCGGAGGTCGGGGCGATCGACGTGGTCGGCATCGCCGAGTCGCACTGCGTGAAAGAAACCGCGCTCGACGCGCTACGCGCCGGGTGGCCCGTGCGCGTGTTCTCGGACCTGACCGTGCCGGTCAGCGAGGAGCTGGGCGAGGCGGCCCGCGCGGAAATGGACGAGGCGGGCATCGAGCAGATCTCCTCGAGTGAGGCCTTCGGCTTCTACGAGGAGGGCGAGGACACACCGATCCCCGGCTACGACGACGGCGAAGGCAACAGCGTGGAAGCCTGGAACAAGGACGACTGGGACGACGACGAGTCTGCCTGGTCTCGCGAGGACTGGGACGACCTGGAGAACAACGACCTGGACGGCGACGGCCTGGCCGATGACCTCGAAGACGACGAGTGGGGCGCCGCCGACTACCGCGACGACGAACCCCGCCGCGGGGCCGCGCTCGACCGGGACGACTTCGTACGCGACGAATACGACGAGGACTCCGACGCCGAGCTGACTTCCGACGGGGAGGACGAGGAGCTCGACACGCTGGCCAACCAGGTCCAGCTCGGCGAGGACCTCTCCGACTACGATTTATCCGATTTTGACCTTGACCTGGAGGACGTGGACTTCTCCGGCGACGCCGACGACGACGATTTCGACTTCTCAGACATCGATTTCCAGCCATAAACGGCTGGTCTCAGTGGCTAGGGCGGGTCCTCTTGCCGGCAGGACCCACGGGATTACTGCTTGGCGGCCAGGGCGAGCTTGGCCAGCTCATTCTTCGATAGGCCCTCGCGGGCGGCAACGTGAGCGGCGGCGTCCTTGAGGCGGAGCCCGGCCTCGTGCAACGCCAGGACTTCGGGGACGTGGGCGCTAGCGTCGGCCGTGACGTGGGCAGGTGCACCCTCCACCACGATCGTGATCTCCCCACGCACACCCTCCGCCCAGTCGGCGAGCTCGGCGAGCGTGGCCCGTTTGACCTCCTCGTAGATCTTGGTCAGCTCGCGGCAGACGGCGGCCCGGCGGTCCGGGCCGAGCTCGTCACGCATCGCGGTGAGGGTGGCAACAAGCCGGCGCGGGGACTCGAAGAAGATCATCGTGCGGGGCTCGGCGGCGAGTGACTCGAAGTAGCGGCGCCGCTCCCCCTCCTTGCGCGGCGGGAAACCCTCGAAGGTGAATCGGTCAGAGGCGAGCCCGGACAGAGCGAGGGCCGTGAGGACTGCGGACGGCCCGGGCACCACCGTGACGGGCACGCCCTCCGCGGCGGCGAGGAAAACCAGCCGGTAGCCCGGGTCGGACACCGAAGGCATGCCGGCATCGCTCACCACCACCACTCGCCGGCCCTCTCGCGACGCCTCGATGAGCTGCGGGGCCACCTCCGACTCGTTGTGCTCGTGGTAGGGCACCACCTTGCCGTGCAGGGTGATGCCGAGACGGCCGGCGAGATTCAGGAGGCGGCGGGTGTCCTCGGCGGCGATGAGGTCGGCGCCCTCGAGCTCGGCGCGGAGGCGGGGCGAGGTGTCGTCGTCGTTGCCAAGAGGCGTTGCAGCTAGCACGATCATGGCTCCACCCTATAACGCCGGATTTCGCGCAGTGTGAGACCGGGCAAGTTTTTTCACACCGTTGCATCGCGGGGCTATACTTGGAAGTGACCGAAAGGTCGGGAAGTCGAAGATTTTGGCTTCACCTCAACAATTAAATAGGGAGAAACACCATGGCAATTTCATGGAAGATCTTTGCAAGCAACAAGGACGAGCGCTCCAACGCTTACATCACCGAAGCGCGTGCACTCGAGCAGTCAGTCCAGGCTGAAATCTTCGGTCGCTAAGCAAAAACACTAGGCCGGGCAACCGGATGAAAGAGGCGGACAAAGAGGTCCGCATTTTTTATGCCCAGTTTCGCCGGCCTTGCCTGCGCCGCGCCCCACGCACCCGCCGGCCCCGCGCCCGCGCTACGCCCAGCCGGTCTCCCACAGCAGGTCCTCCTCGATGCCGAAGTGGTGTGCCACCTCATGGAAGACAGTCACCATGACCTCCTCGGCCACCTCGTCCTCCGTCTCACACATGCGCAGGGTGGGCCCGCGGAAGATCCAGATGCGGTTGGGTTCGGCGTAGCCGAAGAAGTCGCCGTCGGTGAGCGCGATCCCCTCATACAGCCCGAGCAGGTCCTCCCCCTGGGATTCTTTGAGTTGCTCCTCGTTCGGCTCGTCGGCCACAAGGAACACGAGGTTTTCCAGCCGTTGCGCGAACTCGTCCGGGATCTCGTCCAGGGCGTCGGCTACAAGCTCTTCGAATCGCTCTTCGGTCATCTCAACCATGCACCCAGTTTCCCAGAATCCGGCCCGCCCCGAAAGCGGACGCCACATCCAGCGCCAGGCGACGACGCCCGGCCCCCGCCCGCCCAGCGCCCGCCCCGCGCCCACCCCGCGCCACCAGTACGCAAGCCGAGCTCCGGCGTCGTTCGAAGCCCGCCGTGCCTTTGCGTAGACTTTGGCCGTGGACACCATGCATGCACACCTTCGCCGTGAGAACGAGCTTCGGGGCCTGCTCGGCCTGCTGCCGAAGGGGGCGAGCCTGCCCGCGCAGCTGCGGCTGCAGGGG
>NZ_KV793239.1:53410-108015 GCF_001808405.1 Trueperella sp. HMSC08B05
GGATTGCCACGGCCCTGGCCACGCTCATCGCGGCGCTAGCGCGCCTGCCGCGCCTAACCCACCCGCACGCGATGGTGTTCGACGAGACCTACTACGTCAAGGGCGCCTTTTCCCTGCTCAACTTCGGGTATGAGCGCAATTGGGAGGGCGAGGACCAGAACGCGCTGTTCGTGAACGGGGACCTGTCCGCCATGGAAACCGCCCCCGACCGTTGGGTCCACCCGCCGTTCGGCAAGTGGCTGATGGGCGTGGGGATGCGTCTTTTCGGCGACGACAACGGCTTCGGCTGGCGCGCCACCACCGCGATCCTGGGTGTGATTGCGGTGGCGATCCTCGTGCGGGTGGCGTTGCACCTGTTCCGCTCGGTGCCGCTCGCCGCGATCGCCGGCCTGGCGATGGCGCTGGACGGCATGGGGATCACCCTCTCCCGCACGGGCCTGCTGGACAACATGGTGACGTTCTTCGTGCTCGCCGGCTTTTGGGCGATCCTGCGCGACCGCGACTACGCCCGCGAGCGCCTCGCCGCCCGCGTGGCCTGGCCCACCGGCTCCCCGGGCCGCGTGGACGACGTCTGGGGCCCCCACGTCGCCTTCCGCCCGTGGCTCATCCTCGCGGGCGTGTTCGTGGGGCTCGCGTGCGGGGTGAAGTGGTCAGGGGCGTATGCGCTGGCGGTCTTCGGCTTGCTCGTTTTCTTCTGGGGCCTGGCCGCCCGCCGTGCGATCGGGGCGCGCCTGTGGATCGGGGCGGGGCTGTGGCGCGAGGGGGTGCCGGCGTTCTTCCAGCTGGTGCCCACGGCGATCGTCACCTACGTCGCGTCCTGGTTCTCCTGGTTCGCCTCCCCCTCCGGTTGGGATCGCCAGTGGGCCGTGGAGCACACCGCGCAGTTGCCGTTGCCGTGGGCGCCCGGGGTGGTGAACTCCTTCCTCCACTGGCACCAGGCCACGATGGAGTTCCACCGGGGCCTGTCCTCCCCACACACGTACCAGAGCCAGCCGTGGGCGTGGATCATCCAGTTCCGCCCGGTGTCCTTCTTCTGGCGCGCCGGTGACGACGTCCCCGCCGGCTCCTGCCCCAGCGACGACTGCGTCATGGCCATCACCTCGGTGGGCAACCCGTTCGTGTGGTGGCTCGCCGCACTGGCGCTCATCGTGGTGATCGCTGCGGCCATCCGCCGCGACTGGCGCGCCTGGGCGATCCTGTCCGGTTATCTGGCGATGTACGTGCCGTGGTTCTTCTACCTCGACCGCACGATCTACCAGTTCTATGCCGTGGCCTTCCTTCCGTTTGTGGCGCTCGCGCTCGCGTACGGGGTCGGCTGGGCCGCGCGCACCCTCCCTCCCCTGCGCCTGATCAAGGTCACCGACGACACCGTCGCCCCGCTCGCCTCAGGCCCTCACGAGATGCTGCCCTCGGTGGTGAGCCCCCTGCCGCGGACGCGCAAGGCGTGGGTGCTCATCGCGGTGGTCGTGGGCCTGATCGTGGTGGCCGCCCTGTTCTGGATGCCCCTGTGGTGGGGCACTCCGATTCCGCGCTGGTTCTGGAAGCTCCACATGTGGCTACCCAGCTGGGTCTAGAAGCGGTCGCGGCGGGCCCGGCAGCCGGTGTCTGCCGGGATCCGCGGCACAACTCGTGAACCTGGCGTGGACCTGGCTTCTATAGAAATCGGTAGCCGGTATTTTCACGACTTCTGTCGGACTGACCCTGACACTCCCCCGTCCACATGGTGCACGGCGCAGAACTAAAACCGACCCGGGACTAAGGTGGAGCATCAAGGGCGCCGTGGCGACGGCGTCGTGAAAAAGGAGAGCCCCATGAAGGACGACACCAAATACATTCACGCAGGTTATCAGCCCGGCGACGGCGACCCGCGCCAGCTGCCGATCGTGCAGTCGACCACGTACACGTTCGATTCGGCCAACTCGATCGCGGGCGTCTTTGACGAGCCCACGCACGCGCTGATCTACTCGCGCTTCGCGAACCCCACCGTCATGGCGGTGGAGGAAAAGGTCGCGGCGCTGGAAGGAGGAGTGGCAGCAATGGCGACGTCGTCCGGTCAGGCTGCCACCCTCATGGCGGTCCTCAACCTGTGCTCGGCAGGTGATTCACTTGTGTCGTCGATCGAGGTGTATGGCGGCACGGCGAACCTGTTCTCGGTCACGCTGGCGAAGTTCGGCATCGAGGTTATCTGGGTGGACCCGAGCGCGCCGGAGGAGGAGATCGCGGCGGCGATCAAGCCCAACACGAAGGCCCTGTTCGGTGAGACGATCGCGAACCCGCTGCTGTCGGTGCTCGACATCGAGAAGTTTGCCCGCGTGGCGCACGGGGCCGGCGTGCCGCTGATCGTCGACTCGACGTTCGCCACCCCCGCGCTGTGCAAGCCGATTAAGTGGGGCGCCGACGTCGTCATCCACTCCACGTCCAAGTACATGGACGGGCACGCGGTGCAGGTGGGCGGCATGATCGTCGACGCCGGGAAGTTTGACTACACGAACGGGCGCTTCCCCGACTTCACCGAGCCGGACGAGTCATACCACGGGGTGGTGTACACGAAGGACTATGCGGCGGCGCCCTACATGGTCAAGGCCCGCACCCAGCTCCAGCGCGACTTTGGTGCCTACCCGGCGGCGCACTCGGCGTTCTTGCTCAACTTGTCCCTCGAAACGCTGGGCCTGCGAATGGCCCGGCACAGCGAGAACGCGCTCGCCGTGGCACGGTTCCTTGAGGGGCGCGAGGAGGTTGGGGAGGTCCGCTACCCCGGCCTCGAGTCCTTCGCCTACCACAAGCTGGCGAACAAGTACCTGTCTGGCGGGTACTCGGGCGTGATCTGCGTGGACCTGGGCGACCGCGAGCGCGGCACCCGCTTCATGGACGCGCTCAAGCTGGTGGCCCGCGAGGTCCACGTGGCCGACTCGCGCAGCTGCGTACTGCACCCCGCGTCGAGCACGCACAGGCAGCTGACCGATAGCGAGCTGGCAGCCGCCGGCGTCACGCCGGGGCTGGTGCGGATCTCGATCGGGCTGGAGCACGTGGACGACATCCTCGAAGACATCGCGCAGGCGCTCGCGGCGCTGTAGGGGCCTGGTTGGGCCGGCCGACGCCGGCCCAACCAGACGCCTTGCAGTCGCTACGCTAGGGAGGCCAACGAACGCATGACGATGTCGATGTCCTGGTTTTCCAGTTCCTTGATGACGTGGAGGTAAGTCTCCTGCGTCGTCGTCATGCTCGCGTGCCCGAGGCGGCGCGATACGCTCGCGATCGACACACCCGCGAAGAGGAGCAGCGAGGCATGCGTGTGGCGCAGGCCGTGGATCGTGATGACGGGAACACCCACCGCCTCACAGTGGCGAGCAAGCGCAGCGTTGGCCGTGGAATTGTAGACCGAGCCCTTGACGAAGATCGGCTCGTCGGCAGGAAGATCCTTCACTAGCCCTGACAGCTGCATAACCAACTGCCAGTCGAGCTGAACCTTCCTGACCGACGAGGCGTTCTTGGTGGGGACGAACCCGTCTTTGCGCTTGTAGTCCCACGTCTTGTTGACGGAGAGGCTCTGGTGAGCGAGGTCAAAATCGTTCGGGGTGAGGCCGAGGGCCTCGCTGAAGCGCAGACCTGTCTTGGCAATGAGGAGGATGAGCCAGTCCCAGCTCGGCTCCGGGCCGAGCTCCAGGTTGGCTAGCATCGAGTGGAGCTCGAACTGGTTGAGGTACTTGGTCTTCTTCTGACGCGGAGTCCTGCCCTTGATGATGACTTTGCGCGTGGGGTCGCGCGGGATGAAACCTTCGTCCACGGCGTCGAGGATCGCGCCCTTCAACTGGTGGTGGAAGTCCATCGTGGTCTGGCGCTCGTGGTGTTCGGCATACGCGTTGATGAGCTGTTGGTAGCGGATGCGGTTGAGGTCCTTGAGCAGGAGGTCAGGCGCGAGCCGCTTGAGCCACGCCTGAGACAAGCGGTACTTGTCCATCGTGACCTCACGGATTGCGCCCTCCTTGTAGATCTGCACCCATTCCGCGTAGTAGGTAGCAAACAGAGCGTTTCTATCATTGGAGATCTGCACGTGTCATCGCCTCTTTCTTCAGTTGATCGTTTACGCTGATGAAGAAAGCAAAAGGTGTTGTTAACCCTCCATTCTTATCCGCTCCTCGAGGTCGAAGCCGCCTTCGAGGACGAAGTCCTTGAGAAGGGTCCGCACCCTCATCTTTGCCCGGAAGACGCTGGCGTAACTCGAGCCGTGCTCGCTGAGGAACTGGATAGCGCGGCTGGCATCGATCGTGGTGGCCAACTCGTCGAAGCGCCCGAACTCGTTGAGGTTGTTCTCGGTCAGCCTCAGGCGGAGAAGCTCTTCGAGGGCCGACCTGTCCACCCCGAAACCGTCGACCACCTGCGCCACCTGCGCGTTCTCGGTTCGCTTGGCGTAGGCGTTGATGCAGTCGCGCAGGGTCTGACCTTCCTCCACGACGGCACGCCCGTACTCGATGTCATGAATCAGGGTCTGTGCGTGGCGTTGGTCTTCCTGACTCAGTGCGGCAAACGAGCGATGGAGTTCGTTGGCGATCGCCCCTAGGTTCGGG
The DNA here is from genome assembly GCF_001808405.1 of Trueperella sp. HMSC08B05. NCBI lineage: Bacteria > Bacillati > Actinomycetota > Actinomycetes > Actinomycetales > Actinomycetaceae > Trueperella > Trueperella sp. HMSC08B05. The sequence goes on from NZ_KV793239.1 coordinate 57,976, forward strand.
TCACCGGAATTGAGCGCCCGGAACCACTTGGTGAATCGAAGCTCCATGTAGTCCGCGTCGATGCGTTCCGTGTCGTTTTCGATGATGTGGCCGGCCAGGTCGTAGGGCACGGAGGTGTCCGCGGATCCGCCCGCCGAGAAGAGCTCCTTATAGCGCTGGACCATAATGCGGTAGGTTCGCTCGTCGATGGCGACCGTGCGGGTGACCTGGCGCTCGTCGTCGTCGATGAACTCGTAGGTGGACGTGTCCCAGGTGAAGCCCTGGATCCGGGCGGCCTCAAGGGCCCGGTCAAACTCGATGAACATCTTGGCGAACATCTTGCGTTCTTCTTCGGTGTCGGGCAGGCGGCTGAGGTCGGCCACGCCGGCAACCTCGAAGAGGTTGCGGATGGCCGCCGCCTGCTCGTTCATGAGGTCGATGTTCTCGGGGAGTTTTTGGACGAAGATGTCGAGCGGCTTTTCTCCTGAATACAACTTTACCGCCGCCTCGATGTTGCGTTTCATCGTGTGCGGCTTGCGGTAGTAGCGTACGGTCCCGAACGGCTTGTCCGGCCCGAACACGCGGTTGGTGCGGCTGAAGGCTTGGATGATGCTCTCGAACAGGATGATCTTGTCAAGGTAGAGCGTGTTGACCCACTTCGAATCGAAGCCGGTGAGCATCTGATCAACCACGATGAGGAGGTCGATCCGCTCGCTCCGATCCCTGTCGACGGTGACGTAGGGAGTCTTGTGTGCAAGGCGTGCCGCGATGTCCTTCTTCATCAGCGCCCACGTAGGGATCGTGAAGCTCTTGCGATAGCGAACGTTGTAGTCCTCGATGATCTCCTCGAGCGCGTCGCCCTTGACGATCGCACCGTCAGAGTTATCCACACTCGAATCAAAGAGGGCGGTAACGTTCAGGCGCGGTGCCTGATCCTTGAACTTGCGGTAGTAGGTGATCGCCTCAGGGATGGAGCTGGTGGCGAGGATCGCGTGGAACTTCCCGCCGTGGCTGAGGACCTGGAACTGGTCGAGGATGTCTGACACGACCATGTCCTTGTGTGCCGTGTCGTCTCCGTACTGGGCCTGGGTGAGGTTCCCTTCGATCGATTCTTGGGACCGGCCGAGCTCGTCCTGTGACGGCCCCATCGGCACCTCATTCATGTAGCGGTAGAAAACCTCCTTCTTGCGCGTGTCAGCCAGCGCTTCGTCGACGCTCGATGCCTTCGCCTTCTCCAGCGCCACCGCTTTGCGCACCTCCGCGTCCTTGAACGTGGTCACCTGGTAGACGTCGAAGCCGAGCACGTTGCCATCGCGAATCCCGTCCGCAATGCTATACCTATGTAGCTCGGAGCCGAAGACCATCGACGTGGTCGTGTCCTTCTTCTTGTTCTCGGCAAGAATCGGCGTGCCAGTGAACCCAAAGTAGAGGGCGTTCGGGAACGTTTGCTTGATCGTCTGCAGCATCTCACCGAACGTCGAACGGTGTGCCTCGTCGACGACGAACACGATTCGCTTCCGTGCCAGCATTTCCACGTCGTGCTGCCGGAGCATGTCACCGTCGATCTTCAATTTGCTCATCTTCTGGATCGAGGTCACGATGAGCTTCTCCGACGGGCTCGAGCTGAGGAGCTTCTCCCTGAGCTCGAGGGCACTTCTGGTGCCCTGGATGTCGTCAGCGTCATCAGCGAAAGCCCGATACTCCCTCAGGGACTGGGTGCCTAGTTCGATGCGGTCCATGAGGAAGACGACCTTGTCGGCGTCACCAGAATCGGCGATGAGCTGGGCGGACTTGAAGCTCGTCATAGTCTTGCCCGAGCCCGTGGTGTGCCAGATATAGCCGCCAAGGTGGCCGCTTTGGCCGGCGAGCGGCGGCGTCTTCCAGTCGTGGTTGCGCACGGCGTTTGAGATCGCGCTTGCCGCGTAATACTGGTAGCTTCGCATCACCTTGAGGGAACCGTCCGTGGCGTCAGCCACGGTGTAGAAGCCGATGAGCTGGTGTGCCATCGGGATGGAGAGCAATTTTTCCGTGACGCGTTTCCACGGGTGCGGCGTGGTGTCGCCTCCCGCGCACATCGGCTCGTTGTTCACGTCCGCCCAATGGAAGAAGTAGGCGGGGTTAAACCTGTCCGGGCCGGCGTTCGCGAAATATTTCAGCTCGGTGGGGGTCATCGCCACGAACACCTGGACGAGCTGGAAGATGCCCGTGAATACCCCTTCGTGGGAGTACTTTTCGATCTGATTCGTGGCCTGGCTAACTGCCACCCCGCTGCGCTTGAGCTCAATGTGGATGACCGGCATGCCATTGATCAGTAGGCACAGGTCTCCCCGGCGGTCGTTGCGAATGCGGTTGTGTGCGGGGTATCTGGGCTGCTGGGCGATCTGGTACCGGCTGTCACCCGCAGCGATTTCCTGCCGATCGTAGATCTTGAGGCTGATCTCCTTGCCAAAGTGTTCGGGATCATCCGGGTTGTCGCGCTTGATTGACACCGTCTTGCCGTTGATGAACGCGTTGAGCGCGTAGGGGGTGCGGAGTTCCTGGACCTTGTCGAGGATCTGGGCCATCTCGCTATCCGTGAGCGGCACGCCATTGAGCCGATCCCTGTGCTTATTGTTAGCAAACAGGATTTCGGCCCAGTTCCGGATGAGATCCTCTTCAGTCGGATTCTTCAGCACGCCGCCCGAATCGTTCCAGCCGTTCTGCTTCAGGACCTCGATGACGGCCTCTTCAAAGTCCGATTCACGTTCAAACGTCATGAGACTTCCTTTACTTGTAGCGGACGCAGGGTTGAAAGTCGGGTTTTGGAGTGCGAATGCTTACGCTGATGAAGGGAGATAAGACGGTCGAGGGCGGAGAATACGACACCGATCTTCTCCTGTTCGGTGCCCGATCGAGCAACACGGAACTCACTCTGGCCGACAAGGTTCCAGTCAGCTCGTGGCATCTTGGTGCCGCTTGATTGGTTGGCTATCTTATCGAATTCTTCGCTTTGAACCAGCCTATAAAGGAATTCACTATCAACTTCTTGTGGCCGCAGTACCCAGAAATCCCCTACTGCAACCCCTTCAAAACCAGGCAAGAACCAGTTGTGCAAGTACGGTCGAAGCTTGCCATAAAGCACATCTCCCGGACTGAAGAAAACGCCAGTCTTCCCACGCAACAAGCTACGATAGTCCGTCTTAAGTTCTCCCGTCCCAGAAACAAGATCCTGGTATTCGACAGCAGGCAGTATGTTTCCTATGACGGCCGTAGACAGACGCTGAGCCAGGTTTCGAAACTGACGCTGTTCCCAAGTGGGCCGGCACTTTGCGACCGAAGTGCCGATAATCATGCGCCCTCCAGCCGGCCAAGCGAGACAAATACTGAATCTAACTCATTCTCAACACAACATGCCGACGATACGAAGGGCAAGTCTTTACCTAAGGCCACCCGTGTCCCTCCTATACCTGCCGGGAGGCCATCCGTGTCAATGACACGAGGCGTAACCCCAACCTCTCCACCGATCCACGGAGCCCCGAGCTTGTCACTCATCAGCCTGCAAGCCTTCCGGAATCCACTGACACCCCAGTCCGTGTCACCAGCTCCCCGATCGAGATCTCGTCCTTGACGCATTCATCAGAATCCTCTCGGAACCGCGTGGACACGTATGCGTCCGCCATTTCGCAGGAATGAAGAGTTTCCTCCACGGCGCGTTCCCGATCCACGTTGACCTCCATTACGGACTTCAGCTCGCAATCTCAGACAAACATCTTCTCGAGCAGGGACTTCTTAACGTTCTCGAGCATGTCCAACTTACGCTGATGAAGGGAGATAAGACGATCAAGACGCGTATGGAAGCGGCCAATTTCTTTCTGCTCGGCGTTCTCTGCCGCAACAGAGATTTCAATTTCTAAGAAGTCATCAGCAGCAATATTAAGCAATCCATGATTCCTGGCGCCTTCCGCCGCCCGTTCTGCAACACCCCTATGCCAGCGGTCAGTTTCAAAGAATACCGCAAGAAAATCCGAATTGACCGTTAATCTGCCCTTGGGTGCGAAGACAATATAGAGCGTTGAAAGCACGCCTTTTTCGTACAGATCTAGCCGCTTGACAGTGCCGAATGGGTAGCCATCGGAGGAGCTCTTGTTGTAGGCAAAATCGCCATTGAACACCAAGTAGTAGCCACTAACATTTCGACTCGCAACACGATTATTGAAGTATGCGATCTGGTCGACCAACCCGTGTTGGGCTGAGATAGTCAGCGGCAACGTCGACTCATTATTGACATTCTTTCGCACGAGCCTATTGACGAGCTCGCCCAGCTGACGCTGTTCCCAAGGGGCAGTAAATCCAGCAAATCGGATCTCCGGAACATCCGAACCGGGCTTCGGGAACATTTTTTCCAATAGAGACTTTTTGACGTTCGTCAACTTGTCGAGCTTACGCTGATGAAGGGCGATGAGAGAGTCCAGACGTATAAACAGGGTCGAAAACAGATTCTGCTCGTCAGGAACCGGATAGCAGATTTGAACTTCGGCGATATCTGAATTATGGACATGAACTACTGATTTACCCTGAGCACGCATCGCAAGATCTTGATGTGCAGGACCGTAGGTGATTCCATAAGCAAGAAACTCTGGTTTCAAGACACCCGACGGAGTTGCGACATTGAGATCACCGCCAAGAATGACTCCTGGTCTATCCAACGATGCGGCGACCGCGATTTCTTCTGCACTCTCACCGGATGCCGGAACAAGGACTTCTCCTCCTCGAGAGATCACCGAATCCGCACGTTCATCCGCATAGGTATCAATACCTCGAATACAGGTTTGATAGTGAGTATACAGTCGCCCGTACAGAAGAATCGGTGTGCCTTTGTCGGAAACATCCGCTTTACTGTAGCCCTGCCCCTTCCGGAACGTGCAAACCTCACCCAGCTGACGCTGTTCCCAAGGATCCGTGAACCCCTTGAAACGGATCTGCGGGACATTCCTTTCTTCAGGCATTTATTCACCCCCGAGCAGGCGCTCGAGCTCGCCGATGGCTTCCATGTCGGCGTCGCTACCCGTGAGGTCGCCGAGCAACGCGGAGAGCTCACGCTCGGTGTCGGCGATCTCCTGGGAGACGTCCGCGAAGGTGGACTCGTACTTCTTCGCGAGCGCACGCACAGCCGCCACACATTCGGCAACCTTAGCCTCCGCCAGGCCGGCCAGACCTTCCATGAGGGGCGAGCTCCACTTGTCGTGGAGAAACACCAGGCCCTCCTCCACGCTCAGGCCTTCCAATCGCTCCTTCGTGTCATCCTCAAGCTTGCGCGATGCAGCCTTGACGTCCCTATCGAGTCCACTCTTCGACTCCAGCAACGACTTCGCCTGCAGGGCAATCCGCTCCGTTGACTCCTCCGGGAAGTCCTCCGGCACCGCTCGCGGCTTCACCCCCACACCCTTGAGGTAATCGACTACACCCTTGCGCGCGAACGCCGTCTTGGCCTCGTTGAGCAGGTCGTCTGGAGCATCTTCGGGTAGGCCCTCAAACAGAGCGGTCAGCTCCTCCCCGGCCTCGGCAGCCCTGCGCTTCAAATCTTCCAGCTCGCCCAGCTCGTCGCTCAGCAGCCTGCGCTGGATGAGTTCGAACGGCAGGATCCTTCCCACGAATCCCTCTTGGACCTCCACTTCCTTACCGTTCTTCTTCCGCACCACCATGTTCGGCGCCACGGCAGTGATCGCCGAGTCCCCCTCGGTCTGGATGATCTCAAGATCCTGGCCCATCTCATCCCATGCCTCGTCGAGAACCTGGAACGCATCGTAGTAGTCGATAAGCGGGATGCCATCCAGCGACTCCTCGAGCAACGCCGCGAACATCCCCTGCTCCGCGAGCGCGTTGACACCCATCCGCGCGTCAATGAGGCGCTTCTTGATGTGGGCTGGGAAGGAACCCACAGCCTGGCCGAAGCCCGAACGAAAAGCGGCCACGGCGTCGTCGTTGGACACAACCTCCTCAACGTCGACATCCCGGGCCGCGATCGCGTCCCCGCTCACGTCAAACAGCTTCTCCCGCAGACCCGGCCACGCCTCCCAGAACGGCGCCAGCCTGCCCAACTCATCCGCCGGAATGCCACCGAAAAGTAGGGCGTGCAGGTTCCATGGTTCCGCCGGCTCCGAGGAATCGACGTAGCGAGGGATGTTGAGGTTGTAGTCGTTAGCGCGGATCTCCTCGAGTGAAACCAAGCGGCTGAACTTGTCCACCTCGCGGCATCCCGCCACCGTGTCCGTAATCCGCTGGATATCCGAAGCACGCAACACGTTCTGCTTTCCAGCCTTGACGAAGTTCTTCGAGGCATCCACGATCAGGACATCGCGTTCCGTCCTCGCCTTGCGCAACACCATGATGATCGTGGGAATACCCGTGCCATAGAAAATGTTCGCCGGCAAGCCGATCACCGCCTGGACATGGCCGCGCTCCAGCAGGTTCTGGCGGATCTTGCCCTCCTCACCGCCACGGAAAAGCACGCCGTGCGGCAAAATGATCGTCATGATGCCGTCAGGCTTCAAGTGGAAAAGATCGTGGAGCAGGAACGCGTAATCCGCCTTCGACTTCGGGGCCACACCATAGTTCGCAAAGCGCGGGTCGAGCTCCTTGTCCTCCGGCTCCCACTGCTGAGAATACGGAGGATTCGACACCACCGCGTCCACAAACAGCGGGTTATAGGTTTCCTCCTTATTCTCCTCCGACTCAAACCACGGCCAGTCCGCATCCAACGTGTCACCATTACGGACCTCGATGTTGTCCGGCAGAATCCCGCGCATCACCAAGTTCATACGGGTGAGGTTGTACGTGTTCTGCTTCAGCTCCTGCGCAAAGAACTTGATGTTGTCCTTGCTCCCATTTCGGCGAGCCACGGCCGCGCCGATGTTGATGAGCAGTGAACCAGATCCGGAGGTCGGATCATAAATCTCGATGTTCTCGCGGTCCCGCAAGTGCCAGGCCACAATCTCACTCATCAGCAACGACACCTCGTGCGGCGTGTAGAACTCGCCCGCCTTCTTACCCGCGTTCGCCGCGAAATTCGAGATGAGGTACTCGTAGATGAAGCCCAGCACGTCATAGTCCTGCTTGCCCCCCATCGGGATGTCCTGGATGAGGTAGATGAGGTCACGCGCCGCCTTCGACTGGGCGCGGGCATCCGTACCCAACTTCGAAAGACCCGACTGAAGCGTGTCAAAAATGCCGTTGAAGACCTTCTTGCGAGCCGGGTCAATGTTGCGGCTAAACGCGGAGAGCGCGTCGCGAACGTTATCTATGCCGAAATCATTGCCCTTGGCCAGCCACGTGCCAAACAGGTTCTCGTAAGAAATGAAGTAGCCACACAGGTCTCGGGTGTACTCGACGATCTCGACGTCGTCCTCCGTCAGCGCCGTCAAGTCATCCAGCCCGTCCCGCCTCAGCCGCGCCACCTGCTCTTCAGACAGGAACTTGTAGAAAATGAAGCCAAGAATGTAGTCCTTATATTCATTCGCCTCGATCTTCGAGCGCATACGATTCGCAGACTTCCAAATCCTGGAAGCAAGCTCCTGCTTATTCATCACTCAACCCACATTCTACTTCGACTCCGGCACCAACGCCGACATGCTGCTTGCCATGTTACTGGAGGAGAAGCGGGCACCTGAGCAGGCCGGCCGGTCGCCGTCGGCCCGGCCCCAGCCATAGACCCAATACACCACCAATTGAGAAGAGCCTAAAGCGTCCTGGGTGGAAGTCGCGGCCGACCAGATCAGGACACATATCTAATCTCTTCGAGCTACGAGTTGTCACCGGTGATGTGCCCTTGCCTCTACCCGATACTCCAGCTATGCACATCAGTCTAGCAGTCTGTTCTCAACTAACCGCGATGCCATTACGGTGCAGGGCCTGCCACATTTTCCACACTCCATAGCTGCAATCACGCGCGTCATGCATGCTCTTCGCGCGTTCAAATGAGTGCCATGTCCCGCACGGCTCTGACGCTCTGCCCGCGGCACGAAGCCGGACGTTGTCCAGGCTCATGTCCCCCTCACCAGGCGACGGCAACCCAGCCTTACGAGCAGCCTGAACCCACAGCAGGAGACAGCTTTGAACGCGCCACACAAATTCGTATACAAAAAGCGTCGAGGCCACGGGATCTCTCCCGTGGCCTCGCCGCTTTTGTGTTAGTCAGCGACTCAGCGCAGTGACTGTTCTACAGCTCAGCGCTTCGAGGGGCGCCTGCGCACTGCGAGCAGTCCCACGCCGCCGGTGATCAGCATAGCTGCTGCAACGAGTGCCGCTGCGACGCTGGCGCCGGTGTGCGGCAGAGACCAGCTACCAGCGCTGCTCGAGCCCGCCGGGTTGCTACCGTGCCCACCCGAGGTGCCAGGAGTCTGAACTCCATCACTCGGCTTGTCACCGGGCGTGGAAGGCTGGCTCGGCTCGTCGCCGGGCGTGCCGGGTTCAGTCGGGTTGCTGGGCTTGTCACCCGGATCCTCGGACGGGTCCTGCGTAGGCTCGTCTGACGGATCGTCGGTCGGGTCCGGGGTCGGCTCTTCGCTCGGGTCCTCGGATGGGTCCGGGGTCGGCTGTTCGCAGTTGCACTTGGCGCCTACGCGCAGCTTGCGCGGCTGCGGTTCGGTCACGACCTTCTCGGTGGTCTCCGGGTCACCGACCGGCTTGCCGTTTTCGAGCTTCCAGGTCTTGGTGATTTCCTTTTCGCCGAAAGCGCCAGGCTGGTCTTCAACGATCTTGCCGACTTCGAGGTTCGGGTCGTACTCGATGACCGTGTCGAACGGGATCTTTTCGGTGTGCTTATCGGTCAGCTCGGTCTGGTTCTTGGCCGGACCAACCTCGACGATGTGCTTAACCGGATCGCTGATCTTTTCGGAGGTGTCCTCCGTGGAGATCTCACCGTTTTCGGCGTTCACCTTGACGGTGTGCTTGACCTCGCCCTGCTTACCTTCCTGGACAACCTTGGTTTCACCAGGCTGCAGGTCAGGGTTGACGCGCACCTCGACGTCGAACGGAGTCTTCTCAGTCCACTCGATCTCGGTGGAGGCGGGCTTGCCCTTCGTGCCGACCTTGATGATCTGCTTGACCGGCTCGGTCACACGCTCGGTTTCGGTCTTGGAGTCCACAACCTTCGAGTTCTCGATGGTCAGGGTAGTGGTGACCTTGTCCTTTCCAAGCTTGCCTTCCTGAACAGTTTCCTGCTTCCCGGCTTCCATCGTGTCGTCGAAGATGACCTCTGTCTCGAACGGCACGTCCTTGGTGTACTCACTGGTGTGAGTGCCTTCAGTGGTGGTCTTGGTGCCGACGCGGATGATCTGCTTGACCGGTTCCTTGGTGCGCTCAGTCGTCACTTCCGGGTCACCCGAGGGCTTGCCGTCCACGATCTTCTGAGTCGAAGTCACAACCTCGGTACCGAGTTCACCCTTCTGATCAACCTTCTGCTGACCTTCTTCCAGGGTGTTGTCAAAGACGATCTCGGTTTCGAACGGAACAGGCTTCTCGACCTTGGTCACCAGCTCGCTCGGAGCTAGGCCGGGGCCGTACTCAACGATCCGCTTGACAGGCTCCTTGGTGGTCTTCTCCTCGGCTACCTCAGCCTTATCGCCCTCGGCCGTGAACTTAGCGGTATAGGTCTTCTCGCCGTTCTCACCTTCCTGAACAACCCGGGTTTCACCAGGCTTCAGGTCCGGGTTCTCGCGAACCTCGGTCGGGTACGGGATCGGAACCGTCCACGTGACTTCCTTGGCGCTCTTAGCAGGCTTAGTGCCGACGATGACGACCTCGTTCACCGGCGCCTTGGTCTGCTCCCAGCTGCCGTCCTTGTTCTGCTTTTCTGAGCCCGGCTCGCCCTTGGTCTCAACCTTGTACTCGCCGGCAGGGATGGTGTCGTCGTACTTGTATTCGACCTTGAACGGAACTTCACGGGTAGGAACGTCAACAACGTTCACCACTGCGTAAGCGGTATCCGTGGAGCCGTCTTCGTAGGAAACGGTGACGGGAATCTTGACCTGGTCGCCCGGCTTTGCATCCGCAGGTGCGGTTGCGGTTACCTGGCCGTTCTCGTCAATGCGGGCATCCCAGCCGGCCGGAATCTCACCCAGCTTGTAGGGGTTTTCCTTTGCGACGTTGACGTTGTCTGGCTTTTCCAGAGCAACTGGTAGCGTCGCGGTCTCGCCCGGGTAGACCGTTTCTACAGGGTAGGTCGGCTCAGCTTCCCAGCTGTTGGTTAGCTTCACCACGGTGGTGACAGGCACCAACGGAGTTGAACCGTCTGGGGTTTCAACAGTGACGTTGATGGTCTTGCTGTCACCCGGCTTGGCATCTGCCGGAGGGGTAGAAGTGACGACACCGGTGTTCGGGTCGACCTTGTACTTCCAGCCGTCAACCTCCTGCTCGGTGATCGGTTGGTCGTTCTCATCCTTACCGAACGAGAACTTCGACCCCTTAGGGGCGTCCTGAACGTTGTGGTTCACAGCCTGGTTCGGGCCGGTGGTCTGCACATCGTATGACGCGTTGATATCGCCTTTCAGAACGACCACGGTGCCCTTGACCTCTTGCGGCTTGTCAACGTTGTCGTAGTAGGCAAGAACCGGCACGTTCAGGATGTAGCCCTCTGGAGCGGTCCGAGGAATGGTCGTGGTGATTTCACCAGTGGTCTCATCAATCTTGACGGTCCACTTACCGCTCTCATCTTCGACGGTGTACTCGGTCTTACCTTCCTTGAAGGTGTAGCGCTTCGGCGCCTCATCGCTCGTGTTACCACTCAGGCCGCGCTCTGGAACCTCAGGCTTGAGAGTGACCTTGGCGCTCGGCTTATTGGTCACCGTGCCGTAGGTCGGGATCTTGATGTCAACGATCGCCTGGAACTGGGTCTCGATTTCGTCCGTGGTCTGGTCCGGGTAGGTTGCCTTCACCTTCGGGGTGATGATGGTGCCCGGCGCCACGGTGTCGTCGGCCTTCGCAGTGACCTTGCCGGTCTCATCGATAGTGACAGTCCAGCCTTCAGGAACGGTGGACTCATCGATCTCGAACTTAGCCGGGTGAACCGGCTTGTAGCCCTTCATGATGGATTTCGTGCCCACCTGGGCGGTCAGCTCGTCGCCAATCGTGCCCTTCGTCAGACCCGGGCGTACGAGGTCGGTGACCTGGGTGTTGTTCGGGTCAACAACGACGAGCAGTTCAAGCTTGTCAGTGGAGCCGTTGGAGTACTCCACTGTAATAACAGGGCGCGCGAAGGTGCCCGGACGCGGATTCTCCGGGGCGGTGACGGTGACGTTGTAGTCCTCGTCCATCGCAACGGTCCAGCCCTCGTAGACGTACTTCTCGTCGAGGGTGACCTTTGCTTCGAAGCCGCCGTCGCCCTTCTTCTTTGCCAGTTCCTTAATCAGGTCAGGGGTCTGGGTGAAGGTGACCTTCTGCGGCTCGGTCGCAATCGGGCCGGTAGCGCTATCGACGCCGGAGATGATCGAAGCCTCGGTCTTGTCGTACTTCGGGGAGTGGTACTCCGTGTCATCCAGGGAGAAGGCCTTCGAGTCGATGACGTTCGCCTTGTTGTAGCGAGTCAGCGAATTAGAGCTGTCGAAGACTTTGCCTTCGCCATAGAGATTGTTGTTCTTGTCAGCAGCCTGGAGCTGGTCCACGGTACGTGGCTTAGCCAGAACGGAGAAGCTCACGTTCTTGTCAGTGGCCAAGTCGGTACCGCGATACTCGGGCCAGGTGAAGTAGATCTCGCCGGTCTTTTCGTCGATACGCAGGTTCTGCGTACCGCCGGAAGCTGCCGGGTCGGTGGTGCCGATGAACTTACCGTTGCCGTCGTAGGCCTCCACGACCATGCGAGACATCGAATCGTCCGTGCCTTTGCCCTTGACAGCAGGAACGTTGATCTTACCGACCTTGGTTTCCACACCAGGGACGATAACGTGCTTCTCGAAAGACTCCCACGACACCGTGATCGGGTTACATTCGATGTTCTCGCTCGGCCACGGGTTTACGATAGCGCTGAATCCAGCACTGTTACCTTGCGAGGCATACGGTCCGGTCGGGTTCTCTTTCTTGTAGTTACTTTGCCAACCGTAACGCACAGGGTTATCGGCAGTGGCCGAGGCGAACTGTTTGATTTTCTCCTCGGTCAGCTCTGCATAGATATTAACGTTTCGTTGGCGGACGGCCTCAGTAATCTCAATGTTCTCGTCAGCCTTGTGGGTGACGTTCTTGTCAAGGAAGGTCTGACCGACTTCCATGGAGGGCAGCTCGCCGGCATCCAGAACACCGCCAAGTAGACCCGAATTGGTGAAGCTCCAATCAGCGAATGTGCGGTCTTTCGAGTTATCAAAAGACACACTCACGCCCCATAGGGTTTTCGAGGGGCTCGTTGCGCTTGGCTCCAACGTCTTCCACGTGAAACCCGCCTGGCTGCCGTCCGGAGTGCTTTCAGAGACAACGCACGATCCAGCCGGGAGGTCGGAAGCCTTCTGGGCGTCCTTCTCCACCGCGCCGGACGTGTCTCGGATGCCGCCGGTGACGGTTGACGCGGACGCCGGTGAGGCCGTCACGAGGCTGGATCCGGCAGATGCGCCCAGAGTTAAGGCGAGGGCTGTCAGTGCAGCACTCGGGGCACGCAAAAAGCTCTTTCCCGGTGTCGAAGCTTTAGATAAATCCATCCCTAAGTCCTTCCAATCTTCTATATGTCTTCTGCGGCAGCCGGAGGATGGGGCGGCGCGCAAGAACACTCTCCACCGCCGGCCTCGCAGGCTCAGGGTCGGCAGGTTTGTAAAGGAGTTAACAGCATTCGCATCTAGGATACTGCACTTTTCTTGCTTTCGACACTGCGCGGATTTCGCTTATCCGAGGCGGCCAACAATTGAACAGCAAGGCGTTGAGGGGTACTCCCCTACGGGCGTTTTGTTAGTGAGCATAAGATCACACAGCAATCGTCAAGGATTGGTTCTAGATGCTCTCACCTTGGGGAGGATGGCGATCTGTTTCCGTTGCTCACCGCGTAGTTGCGGGCCGCGGTGATCTCCTGGTCGTCCATGCCGTCGCCGACCAGAAGGATGCCGTTCTTCCCGCCGGTCTGGCTGACGGGGTCGCACACAAACGCCGTCTGGTCGCCACTGCTCTGGTCGACGTCGCAAGGGCGAACCACACCCAGTACAGGACGACGCCGGTCAGTACGATCCCGAGCACCGCGCCCAGCACCTTCATGACCGGGTTGCGAGCCGCCAGCAAGGCGAACGCGTGTTGATTCGCCACGGCACCACCTCGAAAGCTTTTGCGTCACGGCAGCCAGGCCGCTTGTGGGGTGGGTGAAGGCAAGGCGATCCCGCAGGCGGACAGGGCGGCTCGGGCGTCGTGAACACGAGGGCCGGGCAGGCGGACGCACGGGCACCCGCTAGAACCGATAGGGTAAGGCTTTATCTTGACGTGAAAATACTCCGCGGACATTGTAGTGTGAGCACCAGAAGAATAATCAGGTGACAACCGGCACACGCCGGGATTTTCGAAGGGGAAAAGAATGTCCGATTACAAGCTCGTCTTCCACATCAACGAGAACGACCGCTGGCCGTTCACCCTGCGCTCCGTACGCAACTTCATCCGCGCCGACGACCGCCACCGCGCAGTGGTGGTCGCCAACGGCGGGGCCGTCCGCTCCTTCTCCCAACTCGAAGCCGACCCCAACCGCATGGCCCGCATCCGCGGCCTCGAAGCCGAAGGCGTGTCCTTCGTGGTGTGCCAGATCGCGCTCGGCGAGCGGCAAGTCAAGGAAGAGCTCATCCCCGAATACGTCAAGGTGGTCCCCGCCGGCATCGTGGAGATCGCCAAGCTCCAGTCCGAGGGCTACGGGTACGTCAAGGCCTAAACCTGCGAACCGAACGGCACGTCTGCCCGCAGCACCGTGAACTTCGCGTTCCGGGCCAGCTGGCGCGTGCGGCCCACCCGCCGCTCCACCTCCGGGCGGTAGCGCAGATGGTTGTTGTGGACCATGTAGAGACGCCCGCCGGGGCGCAGGAGGCGCGCGGCCGCGTCGAGCAGGTCCTGGACGAGCGTGGCGTCCAGCGCCGTGCCCGCGTGGAAGGGCGGGTTGAGGAGCACGACGTCGGAGCTCCCGGTCGGCTCCTGCCCGGCGGCGTCGTCCCAGGTCACGCGGGCGCGGTCTCCGAACTCGGCGAGGGTGAGGCTGGCGGAGACGACGGCGTCGGCATCGGCATCCGTGGCGAGCACGGTGGCGTCGGGCAGGGTGGCAAGCACGATGCGGGCAACGGTTCCGTTGCCGCATCCGAGGTCGACGACGCTGCGGCCGGTATCGACCTCGCTCGGCGCCTCCCAGGAATCCCACGGGTTTGCGGCGAGCTTCGCCTTGCGGCGCTCGGCACGAAGCTCGGCCAGGGCGGTGTCGGCCAGTAGCTGGCCGCCGTGGTCGACCTCCGCGCCAGAGAACACCCCGCCCACGCCCACGATCGTCCCAGCCTCCGTTTCACGGGATGCCGGCTCGTAGCCCTGGCCCGTGCGGCCGGCGCCCACAAGGCAACGGAACTTGCCGCGGCCGCGGGAGGCGTGGACGTCAGTGAAATAGCGGGCGAGCGTGGCGTTGTGCCCGCGATCCATATGCTTGTTATTCGCCCCGAAGATAAGGGCGCCGGCGGGCACGGACCCGGCGAGATAGGCAACCTCCTCCAGCGACTTCGGGGTGTGGCCGAGCGCCACGTCAATCTTTTCCGTAAAGAACTCATCGAGACGCAGGGGACCGTCCGCGCCCGCGATCCGCACGCGATCGCGGGCGCCCAGCTCACGAGCCATCCGATCCGCCTCGCGCGCCTGCATCACCGTGCGCGAGGCCACCCACACCCGCTCGGCGGCATCAAGGGCGCTACGCAGGAGGGTGGCGGCGGGGTCGTCGAGGATCGCCACGGACGCGGCGCCCGGCGCTTCGGCCGCCACCACGTCCAAGATCAGCTGGTCAAGGGTTGAGGTCATGTCACTTCCGCCTTCAGTCGGTTCCCGCACATCATACCCACTCCCGCTGGCCCGCCCTGTGGGCCACGTGGCGGGGCAGCAAACGCCCCGGCGTGGCTAACTGGTGAATCTGAGCCCGAAAGCCCCGTTTTCAGCAACGCCCCCAGACTCACCAGTTAGTTACAGGATCAGCGCGGACTACTCAGTCTTGCTGTGCTCCCGGGGCCCGCGGCGGCCCATCGCGTGGCGCAGCGCCCGGTTGAGCCGCTTCTCCTCCTCGCGCTCGCGCCGGTGGCGGCGTTCGATCGCGAGCTGGCGCTGGAAGGCCTCCTGGGAGCGCTGGTCGAGGTAGACGACGTCGTTGCGCAGGTCCTTGACCAGGGCAAACATGAGCGCCACCACCACGAAGAGGAACGGGGTGGCCGCCACGATGGTCACCGATTGGATGTTGCCGAGGGCACTGTCGCCGCCGGACACGAGCAGGGTGAGCCCGATGGCCGCGGTCAGTAGACCCCACAGGCCGGACAACCACGGGGTAGGCGTGGACTTCCCGCCCTGGGAGATGGAGGCCATGACCGTGGAGGCGGAGTCGGCGGAGGTGATGAAGAAGGTGGCGAGCAACAACACCGCAACCAACCCAAGCACGAACCCACCCGGTAGCGAGTGCAACAGGTTGAACAGCTGCGACTCCACGTTGCCATCGCCGTAGATCGACTCGCCGGCGAGCTCCATCGAGATCGCGGACCCACCGAAGATCGCGAACCACACTGTGGACAGGCCGGCAGGGATGAACATAACACCCATGCAAAACTCGCGCACCGTGCGCCCGCGCGAGATCCGCGCAATAAACATGCCTACGAACGGCGACCACGAGATCCACCAGGCCCAGTAGAAGATCGTCCACCCGGACAGCCAATCGCCGGCAGTGCCGTTAGCGGATTCGGCGGTGCGGCCGGCCATCTCGAAGAAGCGCGACAGGTAGGCGCCCACCGAGCCGGGCAAAAGGTTGAGCTGGGCGATCGTGGGGCCAAGGATGAAGACGGCGACCGCGAGGATCGAGGCGAAGACCATGTTCGCGTTCGACAGGTAGCGGATGCCACGCCCAACGCCAGACATTGCGGAGAGCAGGAAGGCCAGGGTCAGCACGGACACGATCGCCACGATCAGCCCGGTCCCCGGATTCTCCACGATACCGGCCGCGGTCAGGCCCGCCCGGATCTGCAGGGCGCCCAGCCCGAGCGAGCAGGCGGTGCCGAACACAGTGGCAAAGACGGACAGGGAGTCGATGGCCTGACCCAGCGCGCCGTTCGCGTGCTTCTCCCCGATCAGCGGAGTGAAGGCGGCGGAGATCAGCTGCTTGCGCCCGATCCGGTAGGTCGAGTAGGCGATCGCGAGGCCCACGATCGCGTACATGGCCCACGGGTGCAGGGTCCAGTGGAACATCGCGGTGGCCATCGCGGTGCCCACTTCGTTGGGCTCGTGGCCGGGCACGCCGTCGCGGTAGAAGGCGAGCGGCTCGGAGGCGCCGTAGAACATGAGGCCGATCCCCATGCCGGCGGCGAACATCATCGCCACCCACGATGTGTTGGAGAATTCCGGTTGCTCGTTCGCGGCGCCAAGCCGGATCGAGCCGAATTTCGAGGCGGCGATCACGACGACGAATACCACGAACACCGTGGAGAACAGGACGAACGCCCACCCCAGGTTCTCAAGTACCCAGCTGAACATGGCCGAGGCAGCGTTTTCGAAGTTGTCCGGGGCGCCGAGTCCCCAGGCGACCACCGCGATCACCAGTGCCATCGCGGGGATGACCACGGGCCAGCTGATGGAGCCGTCGGCGGTTTCGGAGGCAAGTTCGACTGGTTTTTCTTGAATGTCTGCCGCGTTGATTTCCTTTTCCACTGACAGGAGCGCGGCGAGCTCCGAGGTGGCTGATGAGTTAGCGTCGAGCGGTTCGCTCCAGTTTACGTCCTGATTCTTTTCTTCCATACCTCCATTCTTTGAATAAATTCCGCATATATTCCAGTATTGGGCGCAGACTATGCGATTTCTCTCCCGCCAGGCGGGGCGGCGGGACGGGTCGTGCCCACCGGCACAAGCGAGTAGGCTCGAAGGCATGATGAATTGGATTTGTGGGCGCAAAAAGGCGTCAACCGAGAAGGCGCAGGTGGCTACGGATGAGGCACAGGTGGCCGCGATCGCCGCGGGGAAATCCACTGGCACGTGGGGTGGCATGGTGGCGCCCCCGGCGGCGATGAACTCGGCGCTGGGCGTGCCGCACTGGCTGGCCAAGTATGGGCTCGCCTCCTGGATGCTGATCGGCCTGGGGATCGTGATCGTGGCGATCGCGTGGATCTTGGGCGCGGTCACCGAGGTGTTCCTGGGCGTCTTCCTGTCCTTCGTGCTCACCGCCGTGCTCTACCCGATCGTATCGTGGCTGTCGAAGTACATGCCCCGCACGGCTGCCACCGCGCTCGCCATGCTGTTTGGCTTCATTGTGTTCGGCGGGATGGTCAGCTACGTAGTCTACTCGGTGGCCAACGAATGGGACTCGCTGGCCAATCAGTTTCAGGACGGCGTGAACTCCATCCTCGACTTCTTCACCCGCGACAACCTGCCTTGGCACCTGTCCCGCCAGGACCTGTCCGAGGCGATCTCGAACGCCGTGTCCACGGGCACGGATTGGATCCAGTCCAACGCGGGCACCATCGCGCAGACCGTGCTGGCCAACGCCTCGAACTTCGCCGTCGTCATGACGATCCTGGCTCTGTCGCTGTTCGTCACCTTCTTTTTCCTTGCCCAGGGCCCTCAGATGTGGCTGTGGTTCTTGAACCTGCTCCCGGCGCGCAACCGCTCCCGCAGCCACCTGGGCGCGACGGCCGGCTGGGTGGCCTTCTCCGGGTACGCCCGCGGCACCGTCATCATTTCGATCATCAACGGGATCCTGGCCTTCATCTTCTTGTCAATCGTGGGCGTGCCGCTGTCAGCCCCGCTCGCCGTCCTGGTGTTGATCGGCACGTTCATTCCGCTGGTCGGCGCACCGGCGGCGATGGTGGTGGCGATGATCGTAGCGCTGGCGTCGGGCGGCCTGGTCAAGTTCATCGTCGTGGGCGTGGGCATCGCGGGCATTGGCCAGATCGAAGGGCACCTCCTCCAGCCGCTTATCATGGGCCGCCAGGTGGCGCTTCACCCGATCGTGGTGGCGATCGGCGTGGCGGCAGGTGGCTTCGCCGGCGGCCTGGTGGGCGCGGTGATTGCGATCCCGCTCATGGCGATCGCCTGGTCGGTCTACCGCACGCTCCGCCAGGGCGACGAGGAGATGACCGAGCTTCCCGACATCCCGCAGGAGAAGGTGCTCCCTGAAGAGGACTAACCCCTCACCTTTACTTTTGCACCTCGGTAGCGATCGTGGCGTAGCCCTTGTCCATCTGCAGGCCGGCCGTGGAGGAGGCCTCGTTCATCGGCAGTAGCACCACGCGCCCGTCCCTGATCGCGGGCACGTCGGCCAGCGCCGGGTTGCCCAGCAGATCCTCGAAGGGCTCAAGTCCGGCGCCCATGAAATCCTCCACGAACAAGATGTCGGGGCTGGCCTTGAGCAGGGTTTCGGCGTCGATCGGCATGGTACGAGTGATGCCGGCGGCCGCGCCGGCGTCGGTGGCGCCCGCGCGGATCGCCAGGCCGGGCACCACGTTGTTCACGCCCATCGCCATGACCTTGCCCCCGCGCGCGATGAGCTCGAGCACCGCCGGGCTCTTCTTGCTCTCAACCTGCGCCACCTCGGCGTCGATCTGCGCGATCCGCCCCAGGAAATCGTTCGTCAGCCCCGCGGCCGTGACCGGCATCCCCAGTTTCTCGCCCATCTTCTCCACCGCCGCCGCGTACAGCTCCGGGGTGTCGAACTCGTGGCCGTCGAAGTCGAGCACCTCCACGCCGGCTGCGCGCAGCTGCTCGGCCACCCCGCTCTCCGACTCGAAGCGCGCCGTCATCACCACCAGGTCCGGGTTGTAGGACAGGATCTGTTCGGCGTCGGGGTTGATGCCCGTCTCGAGCCGCTCGGTCACCTGCCGCGCGAGCTCCGGGTTCTGCCCCATCGGCGACGCCGCCGACGCCGAAATCACCGCCACGTTCTCCGGCCCAGCGAGCATGAGGGCCATGTCGCTGGTCTCGGGGCTGGTGGCCACGATGCGCGTGTAGGCGCTGGTCTCCGTCACGGTGTCCGTAGGCTCATCGGTTTGGGTTGTGGTCTCGGCACTTCCCGACGCCGACGGCCCGGCCTCCCCCGAACTCGCCGGCGCGTGGGAGCACGCTGCGAGGGCCAGGACGGCTGCGGCTGCAAGGAGTTTCTTCATGATGTTGACCTTTCGTGAGTCGAAAATGGATAGGAGGGCATGTGATCAGGGGCTTCGCGGAGCCTGCGTGAGCGGTGCTAGAGCGGGGTGACGACGAGCGTGCCGGTGACCGGGGAGGGCCGGACGTCCACGGGCGTGCCGTAGATCTCCTTGATCGCCTCGGGAGTGAGCACCTCGCCTGGCGTGCCGCGGGCCCGCACCCGCGCCCCTCCCAGCCGGGGCTGGAGGAGGACTAGCTCGTCACAGAACCGGGCGGCGAGCGTGAGATCGTGCAGGACGGCGATCACGGTCCGACGCCGGTCGGCCGCCACCCAGGGCCGTAGCACCTTGAGCACGGCCACGGCGTGGGACAGGTCGAGCGCGGAGACCGGCTCATCCAGCAAGAGCAGGGGCGCGTCCTGTGCGAGAGCGCGGGCCAGGCCGGTGAGCTGGCGTTCACCTCCCGAGGTCTGCCGGGTGGGGCGCTCGGCCCAGGCCAGCGCGCCGGTGGCGGCAAGGGCGGACGCGACACGGGCGTCGTCGTCGGCGGAAAGCGAACCGAAGCGCGGGAGAGCGGCATACCGGCCCATCTCCACCACCTCGCGGCCGGTGAAGGCCGAGCCGCGCAGGGATTCCTGGGCGAGGTAGGCCACAAGCTCGGCCCGCCGGCGCGCAGAGAGTCGGGCAAGGCTCTCCCCGCCGACCTCCACCACACCCTCAGCCGGCACCAGCCCCAGGATGGCCTTGACCAGCGTGGACTTGCCCGCGCCGTTCGGACCGATGAGACCCACGATCCGGCCGGCGCCGAGCTCGAGGTGGGCGATGTCCAGCACGGGCCGGTCGCCGTAGCCGGCCCGAAGGCCGCGCAGGCTGACCGCGGCCGCCGCGCGCCCAGCAACCGGCTGCCCGGCGCTCGCCCCGCTCATCGGTGCCCCTCCCTCAGCACGAGGAAGAGCAGCATCGGCGCGCCCACCAGTGCCGTCACCACCCCGGTCTGCAGCACCACGGGGGTGAAGATCATGCGGGCTACGGTGTCGGCGACGATGAGGAACACCGCGCCGAAGATGAAGGACGCGGGGATGAGCATCCGGTAGTTCTCCCCGCGCGCCAGACGAATGAGGTGGGGCACCACCAGCCCGACGAACGAGATCACGCCCGTGGTAGCCACGGCACCGGCGGTGGCGAGCGCCGCGAAGGCCAGCACCGTGTGCGACACCCGCCGCACCGCCACCCCCGAGCTCTGGGCCGTCGAGGCGCCGAGGGAGAGCATGTTGAGCTCGCGGGCGTGTAGGCCCACGCCGATCGCGCCGATCACCACAGGCGCCACTACCAGCGCGACGTCGGACATCGTGCGCCCGGCGAGGTCGCCGTTCAGCCAGAAGATGGCCGAGCGGGCGTTTTCGGCGTCGGGGGCGTTGGCGATCGTGGCGGCGATGATAGCGCCGAGGAAGGAGTTGAGAGCCACGCCCACCAGCAGGATCGTGGCCGTGGACGCCCGCGGGCCGCGCGCCCCCACCAGCTGCACGAGCCCAGTGGCGGCCAACGCCCCGGCGAACGCGCCGAGCGGCAGCAGGGCCGGATGCGCGAGCGAGGCCCCGGACACGATGACGACCACCGCGACCGCGGCCGCTCCCGTCCCCACCCCGGTGATCCCCGGCTCGGCGAGCGGGTTGCGGAACACGGCCTGCATGGCAGCCCCGGCCACCGCGAGCGCCCCGCCCACGAGCGCGGCCATGAGCACGCGTGGGAGGCGGATGTGGGTGATGAGGGCGTCGGAGGCGGGGGCATCAGCGCCGGTGATGGCACGGGAGAGGGCGGCGGCGACGTCGGCTGGCGGGGTGAGGATCGGGCCGATGGCAACGGCGAGGAGCATAGCGACACCGAGGGCCACGCACCCGATGAGGAGCCCGCGCTTGCTCATGGCAACCTCCTCGCACTCTCGTTGCCATCTGGACCGTTTCAGCCTACGCACTCTCCGCCGGCGCGTCGAACGGAGGGCCGATCAGCTTAGCGACATGCGCGCGGCAACCGGTCACGTAAGGCGCCCACCCCGCCGGCCGCGACCCGCACCCAACGCCCCAGCGCGGCATCGGGAGAAAGCCCGGAAAAGCCGCGCCACGGCGTCGCGAAAAAGGCCCCCGCCACCACCGCCGAGCCCGCGGGCGGACCGCCTAGCCACGCCCCCGGCGGCGCGCTACGATGTGATGAACAACGCGAAAGGATCACCCATGACCACCTTCGTTGACGTGACGAACATGTCGCGCTGGATCTTCAGCACCGGCGTGGAGAAGATCATCTCCGGGATGATGGACTACCTCGAAGCCGACTTCCTCAACTGGGACTCGTTCGAGAAGATCCCGCGCGTGGCCAGCCACTCCCCGATCGGGGTGATCGAGCTGATGCCCACGTCGAACTCGGAGGAGTACTCGTTCAAGTACGTCAACGGCCACCCGTCCAACCCAGCGCGCGGCTTCCAGACGGTCACGGCGTTCGGCGTGCTCGCCGACGTCGACAACGGCTATCCGACCTTCCTCGCCGAGATGACCCTGCTCACCGCCCTGCGCACGGCCGCGTGCTCCGCGCTCGTGGCACGCACGCTGGCCCGCCCGGACTCGCACGTCCACGCCCTCATCGGCTCGGGTTCGCAGTCGGAATTCCAGGCGCTCGGCATGCGCGCCGCGCTCGGCCTGGAAGAGCTGCGCATCTACGACATCGACCCGCACGCCATGGAAAAATTCCACCGCAACCTCGCCCCGCTGGGCTTTACGATCACGGTGTGCGACAGCGTGGACGACGCCGTGGCCGGGGCCGACGTCATCACCGTCTGCACCGCCGACAAGGCCAACAACACCATCCTGTCGGATGCGCAGGTGCGACCCGGCGTGCACCTCAACGCGATCGGCGGGGACTGTCCGGGCAAAACCGAGCTCGAAGCCGCGATCCTTGAGCGCTCCACTGTGTTCGTGGAATTCACCCCGCAAACCCGCATCGAGGGCGAGATCCAGCAGATGGCCCCGGACTTCCCCGTGACCGAGTTCGCCGGCGTCCTGGCGGGTAAGGCGCCCGGGCGGACGTCGGCAGACGAGATCACCCTGTTCGACTCCGTTGGCTTCGCCATGAGCGACTTCTCCGCCCTGCGCTACACGCGCGACTCCGTGGCCGGCACCAGCTACTTCGACGACATCGAGCTGGTCGCCGAACCCGACGACCCCAAGGACCTGTTCTCCCTCATCGTGCCCTCTCTTCATCCGGTGGGCTGATGGGGATCACGGCGCGGCGCGCTAGGTTTGATGCGTGTTGATTGCCGCGATCGCCTTGACCCTGGGAGCGCTGGCCTATGCCAGCGTTCTGACCGAGGCCGCCCTCGGCTACCCGCTCTCCCCCACGGTGTCGTATTTGTCCGAGCTGTCGGCGGCGGACCAGGCGTCCTCCGCGCTCGTGCGCTCGATGGATGCGGCTGCGGGGGTGGCGTTCGCGGCCGTCGGGTTTTACTTGTGGTCACGACGCCGTGGCGCGGCGCGCGACCTCCTGCCCGGGGTACGCTGGGGGTTAGGCCACGCGGGTGAGCTGGATGCGGAGCTGGCGGGAGCGCGCGGCGGGCTGCTGGGCGGTGCCGGGGTTGGCGGCCGGCTGGCCAGGCTCGTGCCGGAGCGGGTGCTCGTAGCACTGGTGCCGGGCGGGATGGCGCTGTCCGGAGTCGCCACCGTGTTGGACGCCGCCTTCCCCATGGACTGTGCCGAATCCGTGCCCTCGTGCCGGGCACAACTCGAGGCCGGCACGTCGTTCAGCCACCTCGCCCATACGGTGACGTCGTCGCTGGCGGGGCTCGGACTGGTCGCGGTGGCGGTGGGCGCGCTGCTCGCCGGCACGCGGGTGATGCGGGCCGTGGGGGCCGTGGTGGTAGGGGCGATGGGCGTGGAGCTCGTGACGATCGCCGCCGGGTGGCCGGTGGGGATCGCGCAGCGCGTGCAGGTGGCGGCGTCCGTCGTCCTCATGCTGGTGATTGCGGCACGGATGGGAGGTGGACATGTGGGTGATCCTGCCCGGACTGGCTCTCGCTCCGCGTGACTACGCGCCGCTCGCCGCGCTCCTTCGCGGGCGCGTCATCGTGGCCGACCAGTGGGCCGTGCCCCTCACCTCGGAGGATCTGCCGCGCGCCCTCGGACTCCCCGACCGCGGCACCGAGCGGCTCGACCTTATCGGCCACTCGCTCGGCGGGCTCGCCGCCCTCTCCTTAGCCCTGGACGGCGCAGACTCTCTCACCCTGCTCGACCCCACCACCCTCGGCGAGGCCAGCTCCCACGTACGCGTTCCCCGGTTCGCCGCCCCGCTCGGAGCGCTGGCCCGCGCGGCGGCCATGCTTGCCCTGACGGGGAAGGACCCGATTTCCGGGGCCGAGCGGCAGGCGCGCTACGGCACGCCCGCCGGCCTCGAGGCCATCACCTTCCAGCTCGCCGAGCTTGCCCGCCTGCAGGATCGGATCTCTCAGAAGCTGAAGCACCCGCTTCCGCCCACGTTGCACGTGTGCGCTCTCCCCCACCCGGGGGCGAGCTCGCATCGCTCGGCCCAGCGCGCGTTCGCGCGCCAGATCGGTAGCGAGCTCATCGAGGCACGCGGCTGGAACCACCTGTTCCCGCTCACGCACCCGGCCGAGGTGGCGGAGTTGATCCTGGCCGGCCCATCTACTCGCCAACCGCCCGCCAACTGACCCGCCGGCACCGGCACCGGCACCCTACTGGGCGGGTTTGACGAACGGGAACGCCAGCGTGTCGCGGATCGTGCCGTCCACCAGGAACATCGTCAGCCGGTCGATGCCAATCCCGAGCCCGCCGGTGGGCCGCATGCCGAACTCGAGGGCGCTCAAGAACTCCTCGTCAACCTCCATCGCCTCGGCGTCCCCGGCGGCAGCCAGCAGGGACTGGCGGGTGAGGCGGTCGCGCTGGTCGATCGGGTCGGTCAGCTCGGTGTACGCGGTGCCGAGCTCCATGCCGAAGGCCACGAGGTCCCAGCGCTCGGCCAGCCCGGGAACGGAGCGGTGCGGGGCGGTGAGCGGCGAGGTCTCCACGGGGAAGTCGAGGTAGAAGGTCGGCTCCTCGGTCTGGGACTCCACCAGCTCGTCGTACAGCTCGGTCACCATCGCGCCGGGCGTAGCGTGCAGGCCCACCTCGATGTCGAACTTCTTGCACAGCTCACGCAGCTCCTCCGCGCTCGTCTCGGCGGTGACGCGCTGGCCGCAGGCCTCGGAGACGGCGTCATGAACCGTGATTGAGCGCCACGGGCCGGAGATATCGAGCCAGCCGCCGCCCGGGCGCGGCACGCGCGGCGAGCCGTGCACCGCGGTGGCGGCGGCGATGATGAGCTCGCGGGTGAGGTCGCGCATCGTGAGGTAGTCGCCGTAGGCCTCGTATGCCTCGAGCGACGTGAACTCGGGGTTGTGCGTGGAGTCGGCGCCCTCATTGCGGAAGTTGCGTCCGAGTTCGAACACACGCTCCACGCCCGCCACGCACAGCCGCTTGAGGAACAGTTCGGGGGCGATACGCATGGTGAGGTTGAGGTCGTAAGCGTTGATGTGGGTGGCGAACGGACGGGCGTTCGCGCCGCCGTGCACGCGTTGGAGGATCGGGGTCTCGACCTCGATGTAGTCCCGGCCGGCCAGGAAGTCGCGCACGGCCTTCACCGCCGCCGACCTCGTGTACAGGCGCGTCCACGCCCCCGCGTCGGTGGCCAGGTACATGTGGCGGTTGCGCAGGCGGGCCTCGGGGTCGGCCACGCCGCGGAACTTGTCCGGCGGCGCCACCAGCGACTTCGCCGCCATGGTCCAAGACTCCACTGCGAAGGTGGGCTCGCCGGTACGGGAGACGCCGAGGCGCCCGGTCACGGACACCACGTCCCCACGGTCCACGCCCGCACGCCACAGCGCCATGTCGGCCGCGCCTGAGCGCTCGAGGCTGATCTGCAGCTCGTCGGTGCCCTCGCGCAGATCGGCGAAAATGATGCCGCCGTGGTCGCGGATGCGCAGGATGCGCCCCACGATCGAGATCTCGCCCACGACGCCGTCCGCGCCCGTCGCGTCAACAGCGCCCGTTGCGTCCGCGCCAGGCCCGGACGCAACCGGACCCCGCTTGACCTGCGCGATCGAGGCCGTGTGCGGGACGGCGGGCGGGTAGGCATCCATGCCGGCCGCCTCAAGGGTGGCGAGCTTGGCGATTCGCACGCGCTGCTGCTCGTTGCGCTTGGGCTCGATCGCAGGTGGGTTGAGCAGCTCGTCGAGGATAGGTTGCATGCGCGCCACAACGTCGCCCACATACGTTGCCGACTCCTGGGCGGCGTTGCGGCGGCGGAAGGCCTGGGGGACGTCGGGCACGAAGCCTTCGGCCCGCCCGCACGCGATGAGGGGGCGGGTGAGTTGCTGGGCCGAGCTGTAACACATGAGGCGGCGCTTCCACACCGGGTTGTACTTGGCGTTCGACTCGTACAGCGAGTGCAACTGCCACCAGCGCGAGGCCAGCATGAGGATGCGGTAGTTGAGGCGCTGCAACGGGGTGGCGCCCACGCGCTCGCTGACCTCGAAGGCCGAGCGGAACATGGCGAAGTTGAGCGAGATACGGTCAATCGCAAGGTTTTCGGCGTTCTGCATGAGCTCGGTCATCATGAGCTCGTTGACGCCGGAGGCCGCGTCCGGCGAGCGGCGCATGAGGTCCAGCGACACCCCGCGCTTACCCCACGGTACGAACGTGAGAAGGGAGCGGACCTCGCCCCCGGCGTCGTGGGCGGTGACGACGAGGATGCGGGGGTCGCGCGGGTCGCCCAGCCGGCCGAGCGCCATGGAGAAGCCGCGCTCGTCGCCCACGCGCCAACGCTCGGCGCAGGCGGCCAGTTCGGCCAGCTCGGCGGCGTCGATCTCCTCCTGGCGGCGGATCTTCACGGTGTAGCCCGCATTGCGCGGGCCGGCGATCGCGCGGCGGACGGGCTTGTTCTTCGACAGGGAGAAGTCGGCGGGGTAGATGACCGACTCATCCCCCATCGCGATGAGGTGCATGCCGGCGTCCTGGTAGGCGCGGGCGCCCTCTTCGGAGGCGGAAATAACGGCGGGAACCCAACTGTAGCGGCGGGCCACCAACTGCCAGGTGGCAATCGCCTCCGGCCACGAGCGCCGATCACCCAGCGGGTCGCCGCCCGCCAACGCCACGCCGTTGGTCACCTTCCACGAGATCGCCGCCCGGCCGTTGGGGCTGGTGGTGAGCCGGCGGTCGTCGCGGGTGGCGAAGTAGGACAGGGAGTCGGCGTCGTCATCGTGAAGGAGTATCGTGCGCGCGGTGACCTCCGAATCAACCTGGCGGGCCACCTGGCGGGCGTCGGCGCGAAAGAAGGTGGAGATCGCGCCAAGCAGGCCGGCGACCACGATGATCTCAACGATGAGGAAGGTCCACCAGCCGGCGTCGTAGGAGACGTCGTAGGGGTGGCCGGTCGGGTCGGCGCTAACGATCGCGGCGGCCGCCCACTTCGCCGCGTCGAGGTAGGGCATGTGGTAGACCATGACGGCGCTGAGGAAGCCGTACCCGTATCCCAGGCCAAGCCCGCCGAGGCCGACCGCGAGCGCCCGCCACCATGCCCCGCGTACGAGCCGCCCCGGGAACGCCGCGCGCGCCCACAGCAGCACGATGATCGACGCGAGTGCGAAGAGTGCGGCGGCGACAAAGAGGAAGTATTCCAGGCGCTCCACGCCCAGCTCGGCAAGGTCGTGCCACATTGGGATGACCGCCACGGCAAGGGCGAGGGTGGTCACCTGGAAGACGACGAGGAAGCCAATCATCGCGGCGCGCTGGCGGCGCATGAAGCCGGAGGCCAGCATGGCGTTGATGAGGCCCCAGATGAGGGAGGGGTCGGAGTAGATGTTCGTCAGCCAAAAGAAGTCGGAGATCGCGGCCGCGGTGCCGGGAGCGATGCGCTCAACCAGCAGGCCCACGATATTCCACACGGCCACCACCTGAAGGAGGAAGGTGAAGAAGCGCGCGACTGCCTCTTGGCTGGCGCGCACGGGCTGACACGGTAGGTCCACGTCCATCGATGTATGCATAGGGCAATCCTATGACTCGACCCTCTGCGCGCCCGTCATACCGTGGTACAGCCGCGGGACCGCCCTCCTCAGACCTCACGATTTGCGCAAGCAAACTCTGACGTAAAGACGGACATTTTCCCAGATCTTGGCTATGTGCGCGCGAAGTGTTTCACTAAGGTAGGGAGAAGAAATCGACAACAAGGATGTTTATGATTGCGCTTACACTCTTTCAGCCTTCGACCACGGCGATCGCCGGGTCGTCGCTGATCACTGCTCTTGTTAGCCTCCTGCCCCTCGTATTCTTCTTCGTCGCGCTCGGGGTGTTTTCCATCCCCACACACTGGTGCGCGCTCGGCGCCCTTGTGGTGGCGCTGATCGTGGCCACGGTCGGCTTCGACATGCCGGCGGCGATGGCGGGCATGTCCGCCGTTGAAGGCGCGGCCTTCGGCCTCATCCCGATCATCTACATCGTGGTGATGGCCGTGTGGCTGTACAACCTCACCGACCGCTCCGGCCGCGCCGCTGACGTCCAGGCCGTCTTCTCGGCCGTGGGCAAAGGAGACAAGCGCATCCAGGGCCTCCTCATCGGCTACGCGTTCTGCGGCCTACTCGAGGGCCTGGCCGGCTTCGGCGCCCCCGTGGCGATCGCCTGCACGATGATGTGGGCGCTCGGCCTGCCCCCGATCCGCGCCGCGCTCGCCGTCATGGTAGGCAACGCTCTCAACGTCGGGTTCGGCGCGATGGCGATCCCGGTCACCACCGTGGCCAAACTCGGCGGCGAAGACCCGAACCTGGTGGGCGCCACCATGGGCCGCATCACCCCGATCCTGCTCATCATCGTCCCCTTCCTCATGCTGTTCATCATGGACGGCATGCGCGGGATCAGGGACGGCTGGCTCGCCGCGATCGTCGCCTGGGCCGGCATGGCCGCCGGCGTGGGGCTCACCTCCAACTTCCTGTCCTACGAGCTCGCCGCCGTGGTCGGCTCCCTGCTCTCCTTCGCCGCGCTCGCCGCGCTGCTACGTTTTTGGACGCCGACGACGCCCGAGGACTTGCGTTCCCCCGCGCCCACCGAGCAACTTTCGGGCAGCCGGATCATGCTCGGCCTCCTGCCGTACTGGCTGGTGGTCATCGTCTTCGCGGTGGCCAAGCTGTGGCGCATCGGGGTGGACGTGCCGGCCGCCCTGGCCTCCACCGACATCTCCTTCGTCTGGCCGGGCCTGGCCGACGTCATGGGGCTGAACGGCCAGCAGAACACGTCGGTCACCTTCACCCTGCCCTGGCTGTCCTCGCCCGGCACGATGCTCTTCTTCACCGGTCTGGTGGTGGCGATCGCGTACTCGCGCTCGGAGGGACGTTTCGAGCTGCCGTTTGCCACCGGCATGCGCACGCTCGTCACCACCGTGGTCAACCTGCGCATCGCGATCCTCACGATCTGCCTGGTCATGGCCCTGGCCTACGTCATGAACTTCTCCGGCCAGACCGTGGCGATCGGCGCGTGGCTGGCCGGCACGGGCGCCGCCTTCGCCTTCCTCTCCCCCATGCTCGGCTGGATCGGCACCGCCGTGACCGGCTCGGCCACCTCGGCCGGCGCCCTGTTCGGAAACCTGCAGGCCACCGCCGCCCAGGCGGCCGACCTGCCCACCCGCCTCCTCCTCGGCGTCAACGAGATCGGCGGCGGCATCGGCAAAATCGTCAGCCCCCAGAACCTCGCGATCGCGGCAGGCGCCGTGAAGTCCGAGGGCTCCGAGTCGGAAATCTTGCGCAAGGCCGCCCCCTACTCTCTTACCCTCATCGTCCTGCTGGGCCTCATCACGGTCCTCGCCTCCAACGGAATCCTCGGATTCCTCATCGCATAGAAAGGTTCACCATGAGAATCGCGCTTTTCTCCACCTGCATGAACGACCTCATGTTCCCGCAGGCCGCGCAAGCAACGGTGCATCTCCTCCGCCGCCTCGGCCACGAGGTCGTCTTCCCCGAGGATCAGGCATGTTGCGGCCAGATGCACATCAACACCGGCTACTACCCCGAGGCCCTGCCCCTCATTGAGAATCACGTGCGCACGTTCGCCCCCGTGCTCGACGGCGAGTGGGACGCGATCGTGGCCCCCTCCGGCTCGTGCACCGGCTCGATCCGCACCCAGCAGGCGATGGTGGCCCGCGAACTCGGCCACACGGACCTCGCCACCAAGGCCGAGAAGATCGCCGAGAAGACGTACGACCTGCCCGAACTCATCGTGGACGTGCTCGGCATGGTCGACGTCGGGGCCTACTTCCCCCACCGCGTCACCTACCACACCACCTGCCACTCGCTGCGCGTGGCAAAGGTGGGCGACAAGCCGCTCCAGCTCATCCAGGCCGTGGAGGGCATCGACTACGTCCCGCTTCCCGACGCCGACGTGTGCTGCGGCTTCGGCGGCACGTTCTCGGTGAAGAACCCCGACGTGTCCTCGGCCATGCTCACCGACAAGATGGCCAACATCAAGTCCACCGGCGCCGAAATCCTCGTGGCCGGCGACTACTCGTGCCTCATGAACATCGCCGGCGGCCTGTCCCGCACACGCTCCGGAATCCGCGCCATGCACCTGGCCGAGGTGCTCGCCGGCAGCCAGGATGACCCGTTCATCGCCCCGGCCACAACCACGAAGGTAGGTGCCTAATGTTGAACATCAAGGAACTGGGCTCGAAGCTGGGGCTCAACCCCGCCGACTGGGCCGAAAAGGACATCGCCGAAACCGAGCTCGGCTGGGTGCCCGGCCACCCCATTCCCAACGACCCGCTCCGCTGGGGTCAGTCCTTCCGTGAAGGCTCAGAGGAAACCCTGCGCAACACGCAGATGCGGCGCAACCTCGGGTATGCCACCGGCAAGATCCGCACCAAGCGCAACACGCGCGTGGAGGAAATGCCCGACTGGGAGGCGCTGCGCGAATCGGCGTCGAACATCAAGCGCACCGTGGCCGCGAACTGGGTCGAGCTGCTCGAACAGTTCGAGGCGAACGTGACCGCCAAGGGCGGCGTCGTGCACTGGGCGCGCGACGCCGATGAGGCCAACCGCATCGTCTACGACCTGGTCAAGGCGAAGGGCGTGGACGAGGTGGTCAAGGTCAAGTCCATGGCCACGCAGGAGATCAACCTCAACGAATACCTGGGCGAGCGCGGGATCCAGGCGTGGGAGACCGACCTGGCCGAGATGATCGTCCAGCTGTCGGAGGACATGCCCTCGCACGTCGTCGTGCCCGCGATCCACCGCAACCGCGCCGAGGTCAAGGCGATCTTCGAGGCGCGCATGGACGACGCCGGGGAGCTCACCCACGAGCCGCGCGTGCTCGCCATGGCGGCCCGCGCCCACCTGCGCAAGAAGTTCCTCTCCGCGAAGGTGGCGATCTCGGGCGCGAACATCGGCGTGGCCGAGACCGGGACCGTGGCGATCTACGAATCCGAGGGCAACGGCCGCATGTGCCTCACCCTGCCCGAAACCCTCATCACGGTCATGGGCATCGAAAAGCTGGTGCCGCACTTCCAGGACATCGAGGTGTTCTCCCAGCTCCTGCCCCGCTCCGCCACCGGCGAGCGCATGAACCCCTACACCTCCTTCTGGACGGGCGTCACGGAGGGCGACGGCCCGCAGGAGTTCCACCTCATCCTCATGGACAACGGGCGCACCAACGTGCTGCACGACCCGGTGGGCCGTGAAGCCCTCAAATGCATCCGCTGCGCGGCCTGCATGAACATCTGCCCCGTGTACCGCGTGACGGGCGGGCACGCCTACAATTCGGTCTACCCCGGGCCGATCGGCGCGATCCTCACCCCGCAGCTGCTGGGCGCCACGGACCGCAAGGACCCGGCCTCCACACTCCCGTTCGCCTCGACCCTGTGTGGGGCGTGCTACGACGTGTGCCCGGTCAAGATCAACATCCCCGACATCCTGGTCCACCTGCGCCACAAGTACGCCGAAGCCAACCGGGGCGGCATCCCCGACAAGTGGGACATCGGCATGAAGGCCACGTCCAAGATCATGAGATCGGGCAAGGCCATGGAGGCGGCCGGCAAGGCCGTGACCACCGGCCGTGTGGCCGCCGGCAAGGATCGCAAGATCGGCTACCTGCCCCTGCCTGTGGCCAAGGACTGGACCCGCGCCCGCGACATCCCCGCCCCGCCCGCACAATCCTTCCGCGATTGGTGGCACGAAGAGGGCTGCTGCGGTGGCAAAGACTCGGAGGGCTGCTGTGGCGGCCATGAAGGAGGTGCGCGATGAGCGCCAAGGACGTGATTTTGAACCGCATCCGTAACGTCGGCCCGATCCCCACCCCGGAGATCCCGCGCGACTACCGCTTCGGCACCGACGCCTCGCGCGCGGTCGTCATCGACGAGATGGAAGAGGCCCTTATCGACTACACCGCGGTGGTCAAGCGCGTGAGTCCGGACGGGATCGCCGCCGCGATCGACGAGCTGCTCGACGACTGCTCGAGCGTGGTAGTGCCCGCCGGCCTGCCCGCCGAGTGGCAGGAGGCCGCCGGCAAGGGCCGGGAGGTTCGCGTGGACGAGCCGGCGCTTTCCAAGGCCGAGCTTGATTCCATCGACGCCGTCCTCACCGCCTCGCGCGTGGCCGTGGCTAACTCGGGCACGATCATGCTTGACGGCCAGGCCGATCAGGGCCGGCGCGCGATCACGCTGGTGCCGGACACGCACGTCGTCGTGCTCGAAGCCGACGCCATCAAGGCCACCCTCCCCGAGGCCGTGGCCGTGCTGGGCGAGAACCCCACCCGGCCCACCACGTGGATCGCGGGCCCGTCGGCCACCTCGGACATCGAGCTGGTGCGCGTGGACGGGGTGCACGGGCCGCGCAACCTGCGGGTGATCATCGTCGAGCGGTAGGCCACACGTAGGCAACAGGGCGAGGGCCCCGGGAGCGATCCCGGGGCCCTCGCCTGCTGAGCGTGCAGTTACTTCTTCACGTCCCAACGGGGGTCGGCCTTAACGCCCTTCTCAATGAGGCGCGGGTCGGCAGACATCGGCGTGCGCGGCTTGGGGTAGCGCTTGTCTTCCTTCCACCAGGGCATCCAGCCCACCCAGCCGTGCGCGGGAGGGGTTGGCGATTCGGGCTCGAAGCCCAGCTCGGCCGGGGTTTCCTTGATCGTGTCGACCAGGAAGTACTTGTCGGCGTCGTCGAAATTGTCCTTGACGATGTCGCGGAACTCCTTGTGCTCGTGGTACAGGCCGTCGCGTAGCGGGTGACGGCCAGTTTTAACCATCTTGTAAATCCAGTAGACGAACAACGCCACGTTGGAAATCAGCGCCGCCCACGCGCACACCTCGTTGGCGAACGGGTCCATCGTGGAGAAGTTGTGCATCTTCCCCGGCGGCACGAAGAACTCGGCGAGCAGGTTGTTCACCGCGATCCAGAACATGAGGGTGAAGCAGCGGAACCAGATCCACTGCCCGCGCGCCCACGTGAACGCTGGGATCGTGCACGCCAACAGCAGGGCGAGCGTGGCGTACCACGTGTAGTCGGACAGGGAGTTGTAGAGGAAGGCGTGGTTCCACAGGTCATAGGCGATGACCCACGGCCAGACCATGTCAACCCAGATCAGCCCGCGCACCTTGTCCTTGCCGTTGGCCTTCTTCATGCCCGGCGAGGTGATCATGATCTTGCCCAGACCCGTGATCGTGATGATGTTGAGCAGGCCCGCAATCGCGGTGATGATGTTCCAGTACCCGCCAATCGTGCGGAAGCCGGTGGCCGGGTCGATGCCCACGTTGTTCGCTTCGAAGTTCGCGGCGAGCGCCTGGTACCACTCGGGACTGTGGAGGGTGGCCGTGATCCCGCGGGCCTCGGGCAGGCCGGCCAGCATGTCGCGGGCCGAGCCGTCGTTGATCGCCTGCAGGCAGGCCGGGTCGGCGGCGCAGGCGTTATACGTGTCGGCCTCGAAGAAAATTGTGATGTCGCGGATGTTGGCCTCCATGATGTTGAGGGCCAACCCCAGCCAAAGCGCCACACCAAACCAGATCGCGTAACGGTGGGCCTTGAGCGGGTTGCGCTTGCCGTACCACAGCAGATAGCCGGTCATCGTGGCGGTGGCCACCATGATCGCGAACTTGCCGAACGGGAACCAGCCCACGATCGGGATCGCATACTTGATCGCGAACGGCATCGCGAGCACGCCACCCACCGTCCACAGCACAAACACCGTCCACGGCCACCTGCGATGCACCTCCGCGATCGCCACCTGCGCGACGAACACCACCAGCCATGTCACGTACACAATGGGAGTTCCTATCTCCCACAAAAAGAGCGAGTCCACGTCATTTCTCCTACCGCCGCGCGCCCTTGCGCAGCCCCGCGGCGTCGCCATTGACGCCTAGAAACAGTGGCATTAGCGTATACCCAGCTCACAGGCACGCTTTAAGGACCTCAGTCCCCACAAATGTGCACGAGGTCACAGTAAGCTCTTCTTCAACCAAAATGCGTGCGGTGGCATTCGTGGCGTCCGACGACGACGTCGGCCCGGCCCGTCGTCGTCGTTCGCAACAGATTCCAACGAAGGAAGAAGCACAATGCAAGCGAAGTCCGCATTGAAGATCCTTGCGCCGATCGGGCTCGCCGGCCTGGGCGGCATGATCACATTCAGCCAGCTCACCGGCAAAGCCACCCCCGAGGAAAACGCCTGGTACTACCCGGCCGACGACCTCATCGACGCCCACTACACCAACGGCCGCTCCTCAACCTACGCGATCGACATCGACGCGCCCGCCTACGCCGTCTACCGCATCATCAAGCAAATCGGCGCCAACCGCACCGGCTCATTCAGCTCGGACCTGCTCGAACGCGTCTTCGCCCGGCTCCCCTTCTACAACTCCTACGAAATCCAGGAAGAATACCAGCAGCCCGATTCGCTCATGCCCGGCGACAACGCCGCATTCGACTTCCACGGGATGTCGATGGAGTGGACCGACGTCGTACCCGGAAAGTACCTCGTGGAATGGGTAGACACGAAGTCCGCGCCCATGGCCCCCGGATCGTATGCCTTCCGCTTCCCCGGCATGAAACACTTCGCCGCAGCCTGGTGCTTCTACCTCATGCCACTCAAGGGCGAGCGCACCCGCCTCATCAACCACTGGCGCATCGGATTCGAGCCCAACGGCAAGATCATCTCCGCTATCAATTGGACCAACATCGAGCTCATCGGCGGCGTCATGGCCCACCTGCAAAACATCTACATCAAGCGCGTAGCCGAGTTCCGCAAGAAGGAAACCCTGGGCGGCAAGGCCATGCGCAAGGTCTTCGGCGGCGGGATCATCAACACCGGCACCCCGGCCGGCCGATACGACGGCACCCCGCTCTTCGACAACACCTACACGCAATGGTTCCAGTACGGACGCCAGCGGCCCTCCGTGCTCGACATCCGCGAACCTGTCACCGACAATCCAAATTGGCCGCCCACGGGCCCGGACACGCCCTGGGCCGACGTCGTCGACGAAGAGTACTTCGTGGACTGGGAAGAGCCCGAATTCTCCTGGGACGAGCAGATCCGCCAGAAGATGGAACGCACCTACCTCAAGCGCTGGGGCAAGAAGACGCCGAGCGAGGGTAAATAGCCATGAATCCCCCAATTCCCGATTACCCCACCCTGTTCTTCTTCGAGGTGGGCGAGTGGTGGGACTACGCGATGCTCCTCGTGGTCATCGCGGGGCTCGCCTTCACGGCGTGGCTCGCGCAACGTAGCAAGTACGTGGCGCTCGCCGTGTTCATCGTCATCCCGGTCACGCTCACAATTTTCGTGTGGCCCACCTCCACCCAAGGCACGGAGGCCGCCGGGTGGTTCGCGATCGTCAAGCAATACTCGGCGCTCGCCGGATCACTCAGCTTGGTGGCCCTGCAGTACGTGAAGAAACTGCAGACCAACAAGTGGTACCTGCTCATCCCGCCGCTGCTGCTGGCCGTCAACATTGTGGAGGCGGTCATCCGCGACTTCCAGTGCTACTTCATCCACGGCGCCGACCCCGTGACCGGCCAGTGGACGTGGGGCGGGCCCTGGAACATCATGAACGGCGTGGCCGGGATCCTCAACCTGCTGATGATCTCCGGTTGGATCGGCATCTACGTGTCCAAGAATAAGGACAAGGGCATCATCTGGGGCGACCTCACCGTGTGGTGGATCATCGCCTACGACCTGTGGAACGTTGCCTACGTCTACAACTGCCTCTCGGACCGCGCGTGGTACTCCGGCGTGGCACTCCTGCTGGCCTGCACGATCCCCGCACTCATGTGGTTCGGGCGCGGCCAGTGGATCCAGTACCGGGCCTACACCCTCACGTTCTGGTCCGCGATCGTGCTCACCTTCCCGCACTTCATGCACGATTCCATGTTCGCCCACCGGCACAGCCAGAACCCGCACGCGATGTTCCTCATCGCCGCACTCGCCCTGGCAGCGAACGCGGCGCTGTCCATCTACCACTTCTACCGCGTGTTCAAGTACCGGCGGAACCCACTCACGCAGGAGGTCTACTCCGACACCCCCACCTACATCACCTGGGTGCACGACACCGCCACTCCCGAGGCGCAGGACCGGATCGCCGCCCGCCTGGGCAAGACACCCGAGGAAGTGGGCTATCGGTAACGGCCAGCGCGTGGCCTAACCGGGCTTGTGCGTGACCTGACTGGCCTCGTCCCGCGAAGGGACAGGGTTGGCCCTGCCGGCCGGGCTGGCCGGGCGCGGCCGGCTACCAGGCGCGGTCTGGGCCGGGGGGTTAGCGCAGGCGGTGGCCCGACGCGATCGAAATCCGGTTGTAGGCGCCGATGAGGATAATCGACCACTCCAGGGCCGAGACCTGCTCCGGGGTGAAATACTCGAGGGCGGCGGCGATCACGGCGTCGCGCGCCTCGGGGCGCTCCAGGGTGGTGAGAGCCTCAGCCAGCTCGAGGATCGCACGCTGCTTGGGCGTGAACGGGGAGCCGGCGTCACGCCACGCGGGCAGGACGTCGATGTGGCACTGGTCCATACCGGCCTCGCGCAGGGCGGGGACGTGGACGCCGAGGCACGCCACGCAGCCGTTGATCTGCGAGACGCGCACTTTCGCCAGCTCGACCTCCTCCGCGGTGAGGCCTGCCGCCTCCCACGCCTCGCGCGACTTCATCGAAGCGGCGTTGAGAGCCTTGTAGACATCCGGGGTTGCCTTGGCAATGTCGATTCGGGTCATTCTTCTCCTTCGGTCAAACGCGAGGTCGTTCGGGGAACGCATGCATTCTACGGGCGCGCGCCCACCACGTTCGCACCCTGTAGCCGACCACGGGCGGATTTCATTCCCGCGATTCACTAATCAAAAACGACGTCCGCGCCCGCACCCGCGGCCACTCCCGCCAGGCACATCTCTACCTGCGCGCGGGTGGTTTTGCCCTCGTGGAGCGGGGGAAGCTCGTCCAAGCCGAAGTAGCCCGAGTCGATCGTTTCTACATTCGGCTCAAACTGGCCGCCCATCACGTCGCAGGCCACAAAGATCTTCCAGATGCTCCACGGCAGCTCGGGCTGGTTATGCTTGGCTCGGTCCTGGACGGCGAGCACACGCCGGGGCACCACGTCCAGGCCGGCCTCTTCCTTGGTTTCCTTGGCCACGTTCTGCCCCAGGGTCAGGCCGATGTCGGCCCACCCGCCGGGCATCGCCCATCGGCCGGAGGCCTCCTGCACCAGCAGGATCTTGCCCTCGCGCACGATCACAGCCCGGGTGTCTAGCTTCGGGGTTTGGTAGCCGTCCTCGTTGCAGAAAAGCTCAGCCACCTTCTCCACCGGCACGTCGGTGTAGGAGGCGAGGATCTCCGCCGAGATCTCCCGCAGGCGCGTATACCGCTCCCTGTCGAAGACGTCCGTGGCGTAGGCCAGGCCCGTCTGGGCGATTGCTTGGATTTCGGTGGCCCACGTCAGCCATTGCTCGTTCATGGGATCAGCCTACCCAAGCCCGCCCAGGCCTCCGCCACACGCGCGATCATGGCCACCCGCGCCTCGACCCCGGCGTCGGCGGGGACCTGGATCTTGACCCCGCGGTAGTCTTCGGTGCCGCCCCCGGCCGCAATGAAATCGCGGACGCGCCGCGGGGTGAGCAGGCTTGAGGGCTCATCCACGCTGAGGGGCAGGTGGGTGTCAGCCCAGCCGGCGCCGTACGCGGTGTCCGCCCCTCCCGCGCCCGAGCACATGAGCCCGGCGAGCAACCCGTGCTCGGCCAACAGCGCCGCCTGCGCCTCGGGCCGGCCGGGATCCTGGGACTCGATCACCGAGCGCCCCCAGTTCAGCGCGATCTTCACACCGACTTGCCGGGCCACCTCGATCTCTTCCTCCAGGCTGAGGAAGTTCTTCTCCCCGGCCCCCGCGCGGCCGCGGGCGTCGCAGTGCTCGATCACGATCTCCACGCCGATCCGCTCGGCCTCGGGCAGCAGGTCGCCGAGCGAGGCCACCAGCGCCCCGGCATCGGCCGTATGGCTCGGCGCGGAGTGTAGCTCCACCCGCCGCACCACTCCCCCGGCGGCATCATTCAGCGACTCAACGGCGCCCAGGATCTGGCGCGCTTGAGTAAGCGCGGCGGTCCGGGCAGCGTCATCGGGACTCCCCAACCCGAACCCGGGCCAGGAGCCGAGCATCCGCATCGTGTCGGGGATCGCGGTCACCACCGAGTCCGTGAAACGGCCGGCGAGCTGGCGGGCGAGCCAGGCGGGGTCGGGGTCGAGGGCGTCGGTGCGCCACGGGATCTCCAGGCCGGTGGCGATGGGGGCGAGCGCGTCGAGGAAGGCTTCTTGTTCGGCGCGGGTGGCGGGCATCGCCGCGTAGGCTCCAACGATCATGTCAGTCCTTTCAATCCTTCCAATCCTCTCAAAGCCCCGGTTAGCGGGGGCGGACGGAGAAGGCGAAGTCGCCGGTGGATTCGCCGGTGATCATGGGCGGGTGCAGGTCGCGCATGCGTAGCACGCGCCGGCGCCCGACCAGCCAGTACAGCAACGCCAGCGACACCACGGCGATCAGCGCGAGCACCTCCACCGACCCCCAGTACTGGGTGGCCGTGCCGCCGGAGATCGCCACGCGGAAGGCATCTACCGAGTACCGCATCGGTGAGATGGACGACAGCCCGCGGTAGAAGGAGTTGAGCATCTCCGTGGGGAACGTGCCGCCCGAGGCCGGCAGCTGCAAGATCAACGCCACGAGGAACACGGCGCTCTGCGGCGAGCCCAGCCACAGCCTTACCAGATAGCCCAGCGCCATGAAGGCTAGCGCCGCCACGATCAGCAGCAGGATGAACCGCCACGGGTGCACCGGGTGTAGGCCGAGCAGGCCCCACACGCCCAGGCCCATGATGAGCGAGGAGGCCACGCCCATCACCGCGAATGGCGCAAACCCGTGCATCATCGTGGCGAAATTGCTGGCGCGGGAGAGCACGAGCCGCCCGGGCATCGTGCGCATCACGAGGAAGAAGGTCACGGAGGACACCCACAGGGCGATCGAGAAGAAGAATGGGGCCAGGCCGCGCCCGTAGGTCTCCGCGTCGTTGTCGGTGATCACGCTGATGCTGACCGGGGAGGACATGATCTCAGCAAGGTGATCCACTTCGGAGTCCGTGAGCGCGGGGATCTGCGCCACGCCCTGCTCGAGCCCGTCGGCCAGGGTCGCGGCGCCGGTGTCGAGCTGCTGCATCGCAAGGTCGAGCTGGGACACGCCGCTGACCAGCTGCTCCAGCCCCGCCACAGCCTCGGGCAGCTTGCCACTCAGCCCCGAGATGAGGGTGGTGAGCTGGGTCTTACCCTGGTTGATTTGTTCCACGCCGGCGTTGATGTCCTCGGCGGAGGAGCCGAAGCTCCGCAGCGCGGCATCGAGGCTGTTGAACGACGAATCGATCGCCGCCATCGCCGCATCCGCCGCGTCCACGGCCGCCTTCGTGGCGTTGTAGTCGAGGTTCGCCTGCAGGCTCGAGGTCAGCCTCAGCTGCCCGGACACGTTCGCGGACAGGTCGCCCAGCAACGACGACGACGCTGCGATGTCCTCCTGCAACTTCGCCAGGAAGGCGGGGTCGTTTGCCAGGTCGGGGTTGGCAGCCATTTGGAGGAGGGCCTTGTTGACGGCGTCGAGAGCGGAGTTCGTCTTCCCAATCGTCGAGTTTGCGTTCCCGGACAGTTCGGCGCTGAGCCCGCCGAGGTTGACGGCGTCGTCCTGGAGCTTGGGTAGGTTGTTGTTGACGTAATTGCGTAGCGGGCCGAGCGCGGCCTTGACGTTGTCTTTGCCCACCTGCACGCCGTCGGCCACGTTCTCCAGCCCGACCACGGAGCCCGTGGCGCCGGACACGCCAAGCAACACGCTGGTGGCGCCCCGGTCGAGGGTGGCCATCGCGTCCGACAGCTGCGCCATCTCCTCCTGCATCCCTGGCACGTCCAGTCCGGAGAGCGCCTCGTTGAGCGTGGATACGCCGGTGGCGGCCTGGGTGAGGCCGTCGGAGAGTTGGCGGGCGCCGTCGGCGGCGGTGGTCATGCCATCGCGGATGACGGACAGCTGCCCGAACAGGGTGGAGAAGTACGCCTCGCCCACCGCGGCGTTGACCTGCTCCTGGATGAGCGCCTGCATCTGGGACAGGAGGGAGCCGGCGATGAAGCCGTTGGCGTCGTCGCGGTGGAAGGTGATGGTGGCGCGTTCGGGCTGGAAGCGCCCAGCGGCCACGAGGTTCGCGGAAAAGTTCTCAGGCACGGAGACGATCATGTAGATCTCGCCCTCACGCAGCCGCCGCTCGGCCTCGGCCTCGTCGTCCATGAACTGCCAGTCGAAGCCGTCCTGGCCTTTGATCGCATCTACGAACAGGGAGCCGGCGTCGATGGTTTGCCCGTCGAAGTCCACCGCCTTGTCCGAGTTGACGATCGCCACCTTGACCTTGTCGATCTCGTGGTAGAGGTCCCAGTTGGCGTGCAGGTAGATGCCGCCGTAGAGGGCGGGGACGATGAGGATAAAGACGAGGGCGATCACGGGGATGCCCCGGAAGTGCTTGAATTCGAGGGTCGCGGAGCGCAGCGGCTTCATTATTCTTCCTCCTCGTTCACGACGACGTCGCCCCCGGCCGCGTCCGCCGGCTTGGCCTGTGTCGGCTCGGCCTGCGTCGGCTCTCCGACGGTTGCGACCACCACCTCGTCCTGGTCCGGGTCCAACGGCGCGATGACCTCGGGTTCCTCGATGGCCTCGTCGATGGTGACGGGCGGCTCCTCAATCTTGTGGATGCGCGTGACCTTCGTGGGCACGAGGTGAACGCGGACCGCGCCGACGGGCGCCGCGTTGGCATTGGAGGCGCTGACGACGATGACGTTGTTATCCATCGTGGCAAGCTTTTGCAGGGAGGCCAAGAGGGTGGCGGCGTGGTGGGCGGGCACGTCGTGATCCACCCCGTCCACGACGATAACCGCCGCCGGCCGCAGCATCGCCAGCGCCGCGCACAGCATCGCCTTCTCCGCACCCGGGAGCTCTTGGTAGAGGGCGCCTCGGTCGATTCGGTAGCCGAGGAAGTCCTCGATCTGCTCCGCGCGCTCGACGGCCTGGCGGATGCTCATACCGTCCTGGACCGCGCGCTCACCGATAAGTTCACCTACCGTGAGGCGGTCATCCGGGGCGGCGTACTGCCCGATCCGGCCCACCGCGGCACACTGGAGGACGGCGGAAAGCTCGGTGTCGGCGTCGTACCCGGCGATCTCAAGCCCGCCGGTCACGCGGCGCAACCGGCCGGCGAGCGCGAGCAACAGGGCCGAGCGGCCCGAGCCGGAGGTGCCGTGCACAATGCAGAGCGTGCCCGGGGCGAGCGCGAGGTCGAGCGGCCCGAAGATCGGGCCGTGCACCGAAGAAGCAGCGAGGCGAATGGCACGAAGCACGCTGCCGTCGTCGTTAAGCGAATCAACTTGGACCTGTTGCTTGCGTCTCATCTGATTTCCTACTCTGACCAGCATTAACGTCGGAAGTCTACCGCCGTGAAAAATGCCCTCGAAACTTGTTCGCCGCGCGCGTTAGTTGCGCATCCCGTGGACGGGTGCGGGGATGAATCCGCCGCGTGCCACGAACTCGGCCGAGGACACGGCGCGTACGGGCATGACGGGCGCGTAGCCGAGTAGCCCGCCGAAGTCCACCTCGTCGCCTTCCGCGGTGCCGGGGGCGGGGATGACGCGCACGGCTGTCGTCTTGTGGTTCATCACCCCGATTGCGGATTCGTCGGCGATCATGCCGGCAATTGCGGCGGCGGGGGTGTCGCCGGGAATGGCCACCATGTCCAGGCCGACCGAGCAGATCGCCGTCATCGCCTCCAGCTTCTCGATCGAGAGGGTGCCGGCGCGGACGGCGTCGATCATGTTCGCGTCCTCCGAGACGGGGATGAACGAGCCGGACAGCCCGCCCACGCGCGAGCAGGCCATCATGCCGCCCTTCTTCACCGCGTCGTTGAGCAGGGCGAGCGCGGCGGTGGTGCCGTGAGCGCCCACGCGCTCCAGGCCCATGGCCTCGAGGATCGCGGCCACGGAGTCGCCGACTTCGGCGGTGGGGGCGAGCGAGAGGTCGACGATGCCGAAGGGCACGCCCAGCCGTTCCGCCGCGAATTCACCCACGAGCTGGCCGGCGCGCGTGATCTTGAAGGCGGCCTTCTTGATCTCCTCCGCGATCTCGTTGAGCGGCGCGCCGCGCATGGGTTCGATCGCGTTGGCGACGACGCCGGGGCCGGATACGCCCACGTTGATCACGGCGTCCGGCTCCTCCACGCCGTGGAAGGCGCCGGCCATGAACGGGTTGTCCCCCACCGCGTTGGCGAAGACCACGAGCTTGGCGCAGGCGATCGCGCTGCGGTCGGCCGTGAGGGCGGCGGCCTCCTTGATGACCTCGCCCAGCAGGGCCACGGCCTCCATGTTGATGCCGGCGCGCGAGGAGGCCACGTTGACCGACCCGCACACCACATCCGTGTCGGTCAGGGCCCGCGGGAGGGAGGCGATGAGGGCGCGATCGACGTCGCTCATCCCCTTGTCCACCAGCGCCGAGTAGCCGCCGATGAAGTTGACGCCCACGGCCTTGCCGGCCCGGTCGAGGGCGTGAGCGATGTCGACGACGTCGCCCTCCAACCCCGCCGCCACCAACGCGATCGGGGTGACCGAGATGCGCTTGTTGACGATCGGGATGCCAAGCTCGCGCTCGATGCCCTCGGCGACCTCCACGAGGCGCGCGGCCTGGGTGGTGATGCGCTCGTAGATCGCTTCGCACGTGGCGGCCATAGTGGACCGGCGGCAGGACAGGAGCGAGATCCCCATCGTGACCGTGCGGATGTCCAGGCGGTACTTTTCAATCATCTCCACCGTGGACAGGATGGACTGCGGACTCGAATGGAAAGTCACGGCGCACCTACAGTTCGTTCATTGCTGTGAACAGGGCCTCGGACTGGACCCGGATCACGGTAGACTGCTCGCGTTCGACGGCGGTCAGGGCGGCCTGGAGCTCGTCGATCGAGTTGGAGACCTCCACGCGGAGGATCATGGTGAAGAATCCGCCCATGAGAGTCTGGGAGATGTCGAGGATATTGGCCTTGTGTTCCGCGAGCGCGGTGGTCACTCCTGCGACGATGCCCGGGTGGTCCGAGCCGGTAACGGTGATG
Source organism: Trueperella sp. HMSC08B05 (assembly GCF_001808405.1). Taxonomy (NCBI): domain Bacteria; kingdom Bacillati; phylum Actinomycetota; class Actinomycetes; order Actinomycetales; family Actinomycetaceae; genus Trueperella; species Trueperella sp. HMSC08B05. The sequence continues at coordinate 100,920 of NZ_KV793239.1, forward strand.
ATTGCGTACATTTTTCCATTCTATCGCGCTGGCCTGGGAGGTCATATGGGCGCATGGGCGGGATGGTTCGGCGCCCGGGTTTAGGCGCGGGATGACGCGCGGCTGGCGAGGATGAGCGCGGAGACGAGGCCGACGCCGAGCGCCACGGCAGAGCCGGCGAGGGAGATGCTGGTCGCCGTCGCGAAGGATTCGGTAAGGGCGGCGTGGAGGGCCGCGGGGTCGGGGGCCTGGGCGGCGAGCTGAGACATGGCGGAGCCGGCGGAGGTGACGGTGGCGTCGGTGATGGCGCTGGCGCCGGCGGCGGGGATACCGAGGTCGGCGAGCTTGGCGGGGAGGAGGGCGGTGAGGCCGGCCGCGAGCGCGGAGCCCGCCACCGCCGAGCCGAGCGAGGAGCCGAGCTGGCGGAACGTCGTCTGCGTGGCGGATCCCATGCCGGAGCGCTCGATCGGCACGTCGGCCAGGACCACGGAGGCCACCTGCGCCGAGGCCAGACCCATGCCCAGCCCGTAGCCGACCAGCACCGCCGACATCGTGATCGCCGACAGGTCCGCGTGCAAGATCGCGGCGAGTACCGCAATGCCGGCGACTTCCAGTACCAGCCCGACGACGACCGTCCAGGCCGCGCCGATCTGCCCGGCCACGTGCCGCGCGGCTGCCCCGGAGAAAAACGCGCCGATAGCGAGCGAGGCCAGCACCCAGCCCGCTTCGATCGCGCCGAAGCCCTGCACGTTAATAAGGAAGAGGGGAAGGACGAACAGGGCGCCGAACTCGCCCATCGCCACCATCATCGCGGTGACGTTGCCGTTGGTGAAGGAGGAGAGGGTAAAGAGGCTGACGTCGAGGAGGACGGCCTGGCCGGCGCGGCCACGGCGAGCCTGGTCCCAGACGAAGAGGGCGAGCAGGGCCAGCCCGAGTGCGATCGCGACGAGCGTGGGTGAGACCCAGCCGGCGCGCCAGGTGAGAGGGCCGAGGGCGGCGTCGTTCTTCATGCGGACCCAGCCGAAGGTGGTGGCCTCGATGAGGCCGAAGACGAGGGTGGCCATCGCGGCGGCGGACAGCGCCGAGCCGCGCCAGTCGATCCCGACGCGGGCGCGCTCCCCGGCGGGCAGCACACGCAGGGCGAGGGCGAAGATGACCGCGGCGATCGGCGGGTTGATGAGGAAGATCCACTCCCAGGAGAAAGTCTGGGTGATCCAACCGCCCAGCAGCGGGCCGATCGCGGCCATTGCCGCCATGACTGCGCCCCACATGCCGAAGGCGGCCGCGCGGGAGCTGCCGCGGAAGGTGGCGTTGATCGTGGACAGGGTGGAGGGTAGCACGAGCGCGCCACCCAGGCCTTGCAGGCCGCGAGCGAGGAGGAGGGTGGCGGCCGACGTCGCGAGCGCGGCCAGGAGGGAAGCCGCGGCGAACACCGCGAGGCCCGCGAGGAAGACCCGCTTGGTGCCGATCCTGTCGCCGAGCGTGCCCGAGGTTAGGAGCAAGGAGGCGAAGATCACCGAGTACAGGGAGGTGACCCACTGGGCTTGGGTGAGGGTGAGGCCGAGGTCGGCGATGATCGCCGGGATCGACACGGCCACCACCGTGGAGTCCAGCACGATGAGGGAGACACCGAACATGACCACGCCGAGGATGAGCCAGCGGTTGGGCGGGGTTGGGGCGGCGCGGCTTGGTGCGCCGGAGGTGGCGGGCGTGGCGGACGCGGCGGGAGTTTCCGCGTCGGGAGCGTCGAGGGCGGCGCTGCGCGTAGTGGTCATGGGTGAACCTTTCGATGATCGGCGGCGCGGCCGTCGAGAGTGCGACACGGTGTCGCACCCTCCATTAAACACCCTGCGACAGAGTGTCGCAAGTACCGGCCGGGTAGCCGATCGTGGCACAATGGCAGGCGTGAATAGCCCCTACCACGAACAGCTCGCGAGCCGCCGCGCGCAAACCCTCGCGCAGATCTACGACGTCGCCGAGGCGATCATGAGTTCGGGCGCGGAGCTGACCGCGGGCGCCGTGGCCGACGCCGTGGGGATCAAGCGCAACTCGCTCTACCGCTACATCGATTCGATCGACGACCTGCGGGCCCGCGTGGTCGGACGGCACTTCCCCGCGTGGATCACGGCCGTCCGGGAGGCGGTGGACGAGGCGCGGGCCGGGGCGTCGGATACCGAGCCAGCCGAGGCTAGCTCTGTGGCTGAGCGCACGGGCGCGGGGATGACTGGCACTGCGGCTGCCGGCACCGCCGAGCGCGGGGCGCGGGCTACGGTTGCTTTTGTGGAGGCGAACCTGCGCCAGGCCACCCGCAGCGGGCACGGCTGGCTCATGCAGCTAGGCGCGGGGATCCGGCGCTCGCAGCTGGAGGGCGAGAGCGGCGGGCACGCCGTGCTGGACGACATGCTCGCCGAGCTCGTGGCCGAGGCGCTGCCGCAGGTTAAAGCCGAACGGCGGGCGATCGTGGCCGCCCTCATCCGCGGGCTCATCTCCACGGGCTTCACGCTCATCGACGCGGGCGGCAGCGAGGACGTCATCGAGGAGGCCACGCAGGCGACGCGGGCGATACTGGCTCGCGCCTACGGGAGCATGGTCCGCACGATCGACCCGTTCGCCTCCACTTCGAGGTAACCACCCTCGTCGTACTCGTTTTTTAAGTACACCCGGAAATACGGGACGTCCGTGTCGTCGCGCTCAATGATGATGTGGGTGGGCTCGGTGCCCTCAGCGCCAGCCTCGGCCATGATGGGTTGCCCCTCGGCGATCATGGCGAAGGTGGCCTCCCAGTCGACGTCGTTGATCGTGAAGCGCCGCCCGGAGTCCACCTTCGTGGGATCGGCGGGCGCGATGCGCGCCACGCGCCCGTCAGAGTGCGTCACCTCAACAGTCTCGCTGCGTCCACCCTCCTCGCGGAACGACTCCACGTTAAGCCGCCCGCGGAACACCGTGATGCTGACCATCTCGGTCAGACCCACCCCCTCAAGGGCCTCTTGGACGGCGGGCGCGAAGCGATCGAGGGCGAAGTAGTAGGTTTCGCGGGCGGCGTCGTCAAGCTGGACGAACTCGGTCGACGTCGTGACCTCGCCCTTGGGCGTGAGGAACACCGTCTCGGACCCGGTCTCGTCTCGGAACACCATGCGCACCTCAAGCGCAACCGAAATGGGAAGGAGCCGGGCCACCGAGACCCTCTCGATCTTCGGGTCGGCAAGCCCCAGCTCGCGCGCCACGTTTTTCGCCTCGGGGATGGCTCGGATGATCTGCGACCAGTTCGTCCCCAAGCTGAAGGCCGCCTCGTTGAAATCAAGCCCGGGCTCACGTATTTTGACTGTTCGCGAGATGACTTTGCCGCCTCGCACCACCACATCTTCGATCTGCGCCCCACCAAGCGCGGTGGACGCGTCAGCGTCGAGCTTGATGTCCGCGAACGCAACCTCGATCACCTGGTCGTGTCCGAGCTCGCCCTCCAGCACGTCGAGCGCCTCAAGCAAGGGCACTTCTTCGAAGAGGTAGCCGTCGTCGATTTGCTGCACACGCCCGTCGTACTTGCCGACCATGTACTTCAGGCACGGCACCGGGTCCGACGTCGACAGGAACGGCGCGCCAACAGCGCCGACCACGAACGCCAACACCAGCACCCACCACCTCCGGTGGAACTTGGTCGGTGCACGCCACTCTTCGAGCGGTTCGGCGTAGGCCACGGCGTCGGCGTTTAACGCCTGCGACGCGGGCGGAACCTCATCGCCAAGGAGGACGTGGATGTTGCTGTATTCCTCGTACGGGTGCGCGACCGCCACGAGGGCCCCGGTCTCCACCTCGTGCAGGTCAAGGAGGGACACGATGTCCTTCGCCGCTGCCACGAAGAGCAGCACGCGAGTCACGGTTCAGAATTTTTCCGAGCCGGTCGTAGCGAAGGCGAGCGATGAGGCCAGGCCACCCAGAACCAGCGCAAAGAGCAGTCGTCCCATGCTATTGCACGCTAAGGCGCCAATGTGAACGCGAGGTTACGGGTTTTCGGTAGCCGTGCGACCAGCCACCGGGCGCTAGCCCATCGGCGTCGCGAGGAAGGCCCGCATCGCCTCCTTCACGCGATGCCACGTGCGCGAGGACGGCACCGACAGCGCCCCGTGGAAGGTGCCCGGGAACATGTGGAGTTCGACAGGGACGCCGGCGTCGGCGAGGTCCTGGGCGAGACGAAGGCCCTCGTCGCGAAGCGGATCGGCCGGGTTGACCACGATAAACGTGGGCGGCATGAGCGCCGCGGCCCGCCGTGAGGGCACGTAGGGCGGGGTGACGCGCGGGTCGCCGAGGTAGTGGCGCCACGACGCCGCCGACGCCTCCCGCGTCCAAATCGGCCCGTCGCGGTAGGTGGCGAACGACCCCGTATCCATCCCCGGCTCCAGGCACGGTTCGAGCACGAACGCGCGTTCGATCCGCACCGGCTCGCCGCTTTCTGCCAGCAGGGCGATTGCCTGTTGTGCCAGGCCGGCGCCGGCGGAGTCGCCCAACACGTACAGCGGCAAGCCCGGGTAAGTCTGGGCGAGGTAGCGCAGCGCGTCGGCGCAGTCGGTGGCGCCCGCCGGCCACGGGTACTCCGGGGCAAGCCGGTAGTCCGGGCTCGCCACCACCGCTCCCCCGAACAGTTCGACCAGATCGGCGTTGCGGGCGTCGTCGAACCGCGCCTCACCCGCCACGTATCCGCCGCCGTGGATGGACAGCACCGCCGCGGTCGGCTCCCCGTCGCCCCGCAGGCACCGCAGGGGCACCTCGCCAACGACGACGGTCTCCACCGTCACGCCCGCACCCGGACTCGCGCCGCCGAAGGCGTCCTCTCCCTGCCGGCGAACCACGTGGTAGCGGGCCATGTCTTGTGACGGCGTCGTGTCGAGGACGGAGGCCAGCTCGTCGGCGATGTAAGGGGCCGGCTGCGGGTCCTGCCCGTGGCGGCCGAGGAACTCGTTCACGACCTGGTAGAACTCCTTGGGCCGGTCGCGGCGGACCGTGTGGGTGGCGTCGGGGATGAGCGCCGTGCTGAGGTGCGGATTGGCGAGGGCCTCGGCCTGGGCAAGGCCGGCCGCACCGAACAGGACATCGCCGCCGTCGCCCGTAAGGAGAAGCGTGGGCACCGCGAGCTCGGCCAGGAGCTCCCGCCCGCGCCCACTCACCACGCCCGTGGCCAAAAAGCGCCGGTCCACCTGCGCCTTCCCCTGCGCCCACGCTCCATACTCGGCGGCGGGCCAGGCTGGGTATGACGCCTTCAGCTCGGCGATCGCGTGGCTCGGATCCGCGGTGACGGCATCTTGGTGGACGACGCGCTCGCGAGCCGTGTCAGCGTAGGCCTGCCGCTGGGTGTCGGTGAGGAGCGCGGGGTCCTCAAGCACGAGCGCCTGTACCAGGTCCGGCACCTCCCGCGCGATCGCCGCCGCGATCGCCCCACCCATCGAGTGCCCCATCAGCACCACCTTCCGGCTCACCGCGTGGCGGGCCGCGTCGATGACGACCGCCCGGGCCGCCGCGACGAGAGCGGTGAAGGGGTCGGCGAGGTCGTCGTCGTGAAACCGGCGCGACAAGCCGTGACCGAGGGCGTCGACCAGGTAGACGCGCCACTCGGTCCCCCATCGGCGCGAGATGCCGGACAGTGCGGCGGCGTTGTCGGTGACACCATGCAGCGCGACGATCACGCCCCTTTCCTCGCGGCCGGATACCGAATACGACGCTGCGTTGCTGATCATGGGGGTTCCTTAGCTCGTGGGCGGGCGCTACAAGTCTAGACCGAAAGCGGGGCGCGGCGACGTGGGGGCAACCGGGTTGAGACAAGGTGGACGGTTCTGGGGCGATCTTTCTACATACGAAGATCGCCCCAGAATCGTCCAGTGAATTCAAATCGCCGGGGCGGGGCGGCGCCGCGCTATGCGCGACTATCCTGGCCGTCGCCTCCGAGGAGCTTCCTTCCCTCGATCACGAACCCATCTGTGCGAGTGCCGGTGCATTCCTCCGGGCTCGCAACGGAGTCGACTCCGACATAGCGAGAACTACCCCCGCCCGGCGCTTCAAAGCTCAGAATCCCGTACCTCTCACACCACTTCACCCGCCGACCAGAGTCAATCAGCGCCTGCACATAGGACGGTTCATGGTTCCAGCCACGGACGGTATCCCCGTCGACGACGAAGACGATAAAGTCTCCATCCATCTCGACCTTCTCCACGTCCCGCCACGTGGCGGTCCAGCTGTGCCTCGCCCGGATGTAATGGATGTCGTGAGCCGTCAGGAAACGCCCACACTTCTTCGGGGTGGGCAGGTTTGCTTCTTCTTCGATGTTCCGCATGGGGAACTCCTTCATTGATCGCTCTTTCCCGGAGGCGAATTCCACCCGGGACAGATCTTCCTTCGGGGGCACCGTGCGCGACGCGCGGTTGCCAGTCAGTCTGCCGAAGGGCTTGCGACTGATCTTCTTGATCCACGCAGGACTGTATCACACCAAATCGAGCAAGGGGAAAGCCGAGTTGGGTGCCGCCCCCAACCCCGAGGACCAGCCACCCAGCGGGCAGCCATCCAGCGGCAACCCACCACCTGCCGGTCCACAGGCCGGCCCCCACCGGCCAGCCGCCGGCATCCACCGCCGGCCCCGCATCGGTCATCCGGTTAGTCATTCCCGGGCACGAAAAAGCCCGGAAACCTCAATTTCTCGCGGTTTCCGGGCCACCTGTTATGTAACTGCCGAAGACGATACAAAATGCTGATCGCAGAGCCAGAGCCGACGGAGGGCTTTTCGCTTGACAACAAGCCAAACTGCGCCTGTGGGTTTCTCAGCCCCTGGCATTCGGGCTGCTTGTCCAGCTTGCGAGTCTCAGATCGTTGCTGGCTCCGCGGCCAAACTGACCCGCCGTAATACGCTACTGGTTCCTGCCGTGTGAGAGTTGGTTCATTGCAGCTGGTGGGGTGCCGTCTTTCGCCCTCACGTGAGCTACGGACGGTAAAATTGGTCAAGGTGTGTTTAGAATCCGCCAGGGCGAATGAGGTAGTGAGGCTCCGACTTGTCGATCGAGATACGTTCACTCACTATGCCATTCACAAATATGAGCCGGCATTGGAGTGGGTTGCGTCCCTTAGTGTGGTGTAACGC